>NZ_JBBIAM010000188.1:0-11933 GCF_054185185.1 Bradyrhizobium sp. UFLA05-153 | reverse complement strand
TCTCAATCCACCACTCGTGCTCTGGAGCCTCGTGGTCTATTCGTCGAGCCTGACCGTATTTCAGAATGCCAGCCATTTCGCAGTCAACGTGCTCGGCGCCTCGCAGCAGGCGCTTGCGAACAAGTTCGCAAAATCTTCGGACGACAAGTTCATTGGTGTTGGCTGGAGTCCCGGGCTCGGGAACGCGCCGCTGCTTGCCGAAAGCGTTGCCAATTTTCAGTGCCGGTCTGTCAATCGATATTACGGTGGCGACCACGTGATCTTTCTTGGAGCGGTCGAGGCCTACTCCTACAATCGAAACGAACCTCTGCTTTTTGCGCGGGGGGCCTACGGGCGTTTTTTGCCGGACGATGATCGCCAGAACTCCTCGTAAGACGGACCAGTTCGGCGCCCGCATCCGAACCAATTCAATCTTTCGGCGCGGAGAGCTTGTAGATCTCCAGTGCATCGGCATCCGCGCCGCGGCTCGCGCTTGCAAGTCTGAACAGTTGCCCGGCGAGCGAGGCCATCGGCACAGGCGTCGAGGTGGCGTGAGCGACATCGGCGATGGTGTCGAGATCCTTCAGCATGGTCGCGATGTAGCCGAGCGGCGGGGAGTGAATGCCCTGAACCATCCGCGGGACGAAGAGCTGAAGGGGAATGGAATCCGCAAAGCCTCCGGCGAGGGCTTCCGGAAGCCGTTCTGCGTCGATTCCGGCGTTCACGGCAAGTCGCGTTGCTTCGGCTAGGACGGCCATCGCGCAGCCCACGATCACCTGGTTGCAGAGCTTGGTGGTCTGGCCGGCGCCGATCGGGCCCATGTGTGTGAGCCTGCGTGCCATCGTGAGGACGTACGGCCGCACCCTTTCGACATCTCCGGGATCTCCGCCCGCCATGACCGCTAGCGTGCCTTCCTCTGCTCCTTTTGTGCCGCCCGAGACCGGTGCGTCAATCCAGCCCATACCGTTTGCCGCCTTAAGCCGCGCAGCGATGTCGCGCGCGGCATCCGGATGGATGGATGAGAAGTCGACGACGAGCTTGCCCGCGCCGGGGGCTGCCGAAAGTCCTTCGGGGCCGAAGATCACCTCCTCGACCGCCGCGGCATCCGTCAGGCACATGAAAACGATGCCGGCACAGGTCAAAACGTCCCGGGGGCTGGCTTCGCGTTTCGCGCCGACTTCGACGAGCGCGGCCGCCTTCGCGGCCGAGCGGTTCCAGATCGCCACCTCATAGCCGGCCGCGAGGAGCCGTCGGGTCATAGGCGCTCCCATCAATCCGAGGCCGAGATAGCCGAGCTTCTCGGCGGGATGCGGGTTCGCGCCTGCGGATTCAGCCATGGGTCGCTTCCTTCTGTCGCGGTGCAATGCTGGTTGAATGTCGCCCTAACATACACGGGAGCTGATGGGGAAATTGCGTCGGTGCGCATGGCTTGCCTGACTGTTTGAACCATGAAACATTTGGTTCCTGGTCGGATTGGGTGGCGCCGGTCGGCGCCGAAGCAGCGGAGCGGGCATGATGCGGACGGTTTCAAAGTGGATCCTGGCATTTGGGGCGGCTGCGGCTATCGCCGCGAGCACGGGCTCATCGCAGGCGCAACAGACGATCCGTGTCGGCTGGACCATTCCGGCCGAGGAATCCAAATATTGGATGATGCGGCGGCCGGCCGAATTTCCCGACCTCGGCAAGACCTACAACATCGAGTGGACGCAATTCCAGGGCACGGCGCCCATGACGCAGGCACTCGCCGCCGGCGCGCTCGACTGCGCCACGCAGGCGCCCTTGTCGCTGTCCAATGGCGTGGTTGGCGGCAATCTCAAAGCCTACATCGTGGCTCAGCACGTGTTCGAGAAGCCGGGCGGCTTTTCGGTCTATTGGGCGGTGATGGACGACTCACCGATCAAGACGATCGCCGATCTCAAGGGCAAGACGGTCGGCATTTCAGTGATCGGAGGCGGCACCCAGGGGCCGTTCAACATGCTGCTCAAGCAGAACGGTGTCGATCCCGCAAAGGACATCAAGCTCGTCGAGGTCGGCTTTGCGGTCTCGGAAGACGCACTACGGCAGGGCCGGGTCGACGCCGTCAACATGAACCAGCCATTCGCTGCGCGCGCGGAAGCAAAGGGCGGCACGCGCAAGCTGTTTTCGCTGTCGCAGGCCATGCCGAACATCGTGCATATCCTCGAAGCCTGCCGCGCCGATTTCGTCGACAAGAATCCGGAGCTGGTGAAAGCCTACGTGCGCGACATCACCTCGGGCATGAAGAAGGCGCTGGCGAACCGCGAAGAGACGCTGAAAGTGGTCTCGGAGGTGCTCAAGGCTCCGATCCCGGTCCTCGACACCTACTTGCTGAAGGACAATGATTTCGGGCGCGATCCAGGCGCCGCGCCGAACTTCCCGGCGATCCAGAAGATGCTGGATATCTACGCCGAGACCGGCATGCTGCCGAAACTGGATGTTGCGCAGTTCAAGCATCCGACCATCGTTGCGCCGTTGCAATAGGCAACTTGGCGAATAGCCGGAACAATTTGCGGCGTCCCAATATTGCGTGGGACGTCGAATGTAGATGATACAGGCATGAAGAAGCTGCGCTCCCGGGTAACGACTGACGGCCTCGACCGCGCGCCGCATCGCGCGTTCATGCGTGCGATGGGTCTGGATGACGCAGCCCTTGCCAAGCCGATGATCGGCGTCGTCAGCATGAAGGGCGAGCAGACGCCCTGCAACATGACGCACGATTTCCAGGTCGACGCGGCCAAGGCGGGCATCGAGGAGGCCGGCGGAACTCCGCGTGAGTTCACGACGATCTCGGTGTCCGACGGGATCAGCATGAATCACGAGGGGATGAAATTCTCCCTCTTTTCACGCGAGCTGATCGCTGACTCCATCGAAGCCGTCGTTCACGGCCTTGCCTACGATGCATTGATCGGCTTCGGCGGCTGCGACAAGACGCTTCCCGGTGTGATGATGGGGATGATCCGCTGTAACGTGCCGTCGATCTTCATCTACGGCGGCAGCGCATTGCCAGGCCGACTCGAAGGAAAAACGCTGACCGTCCTCGATTCCTACGAGGCGGTCGGCAGTTTCATGACCGGCGAGATTGAGCGTGCCACGCTCGAAAAGATCGAGCGGAGCTGCCTGCCGACCATCGGCGCGTGTGCCGGACAATTCACCGCAAACACCATGGCGATGGTTTCGGAGGCGATGGGCCTCACCATCCCCAATTGCTCGATGATCCCCGGCGTCTATCCGGAGCGCGCGCAGGTCTCGCGGCGTGCGGGCCGGCTCGTCATGGAAATGCTCGAGCGCGGCGGGCCACTGCCGCGCGATATCGTCACGCGGAAGGCGCTGGAAAATGGTGCTGCAATTGTCGCCGCCACCGGCGGCTCGACGAATGCGGCCTTGCATCTACCGGCAATAGCGAACGAGGCCGGAATTTCCTTCGCCATCGATGATGTCGGTGAGGTTTTTGCCCGCACCCCCCTGATTGGAAATCTGCGTCCCGGCGGCAAGTACACTGCAAAGGACGTTTACGATATCGGAGGAGCGGCCGTCGTCATCCGAGAACTGATCCAGAGTGGACACATTGACGGAAGCTGCCTGACCATCACCGGTCGAACGATTGCCGACGAGTATGGCAGCTCCAACGCGCCGGATGGTGAAGTGATTTATTCGGCCGGTACACCCATTATGAGCGACGGAGGCGTCGCGGTGTTGAAGGGCAGTCTCTGCCCTGATGGTGCCGTGATCAAGGTTGCGGGACTGAAGAACTTGTCCTTTGAAGGGCCGGCGCGTGTCTTCGAAGACGAAGAGGCCTGTGTCGACGCCGTGCGCAACCGGAGCTACAAGGCGGGTGAGGTCCTCGTGATCCGCAATGAGGGACCGGTTGGCGGTCCCGGCATGCGCGAGATGCTCGGCGTCACGGCGCTGATCTATGGCCAGGGTATGGGCGAGAAGGTCGCCCTCATCACCGACGGACGTTTTTCCGGCGCGACACGCGGCATGTGTATCGGGTACGTGTCCCCTGAAGCCTTTGTCGGAGGTCCGTTGGCGCTGGTGCGCGATGGCGATAGAATAAGGATCGACGCCGGCGGCCGTCGCATGGACCTGTTGGTCGATGAACAAGAACTCGCAACCCGCCAGCGCGACTGGAAGCCCCGGCCACCGCGTCACCGCGCCGGGGCCCTTGCGAAATATGCACGCCTCGTTGGGCAGGCTCCAGGAGGAGCAGTCACTCACGAGGGGCCAGCGGAGTGGCCGTGGTTCAAGTGATCGGGGCGAGCGTCGGAACGGCATTCGTCTGGCAAGTTTCTTGCTAGGTCGAGGCCAATCGTTAAGGGAATTGAGCAGGTCGTTCGTATTCGGAGTCGCGCACGCATGAGGCGAGAGACGGCATGAAGGTGTTGCCTTCGAGATCGAGCGAGATGACGGCCCAAGTGCCGGCGCAACAGCCCGCGACCGCAATCATCGAGATCGATCGTGTTTCGCAGATCTTTCAAACGTCGGCGCGCAAGGATCACCTTGCGCTGTCCGATATCTCGCTGGCGATCGAAGAAGGCGCATTCGTCTCCATTCTCGGACCGTCCGGCTGTGGCAAGTCGACGCTTCTCTATATCGTCGGCGGTTTCGTCAGTCCGACCAGCGGCTCTGCGAAAATGAAGGGCAAGACGATTACGGCACCCGGGCCCGATCGCGGGCCGGTGTTTCAGGAGTTCGCGCTCTTTCCATGGAAGACCGTCCTCGGCAACGTGATGTACGGGCCGCGTCAGCAAGGCGTCCGCGCGACTGAGGCGGAGGCACAGAGTCGCGCGCTGATCGAGATGGTTGGCCTCAAGGGCTACGAGAATTTCTTTCCCAAGGAGCTGTCGGGTGGAATGAAGCAGCGCGTCGCGCTGGCCCGTACGCTCGCTTACCATCCCGAAGTGTTGCTGATGGACGAGCCCTTCGGAGCGCTCGATGCTCACACGCGTACGCGGCTTCAGAACGACCTCCTCAACATCTGGGAACGCGACCGGAAGACGGTTCTGTTCGTGACTCACTCCGTCGATGAAGCGGTGTTTCTTTCAGACAAGGTCGTGATGATGTCGCGATCTCCCGGCCGCATCCGGCAGGTGATCGATATCGATCTGCCGCGGCCGCGCCGGCGGACCGAGCTGTTACTCGACCCGCGCTATCAGAAATACGTCGTTGATATCGAACGCATGTTCGATGACAGCGATGAAGCTGGTGCGAACGCATGACTTGGTCCGCAGCCATTGGCCGGCGCGTTGCTCCCTTGCTCGCTTGCGTTGGGCTGCTCGCCGCGTGGCAGGTGGCGGCGCTTGCGCTGAAGAACGACGGCTTCCCAACCGCGTTCGAGGCCATGCGTGCGGTTCCGGCCATCCTTGGCGACAAGGAGGCCCTGATCAATATCCTGGCATCGCTGCGTCGCATGACCATCGGCTTCGCCGCAGCCGTCGCCGTTTCGATCCCACTTGGGCTGCTGATGGGGCGGAGCCGGGCCGTGGCGGCTCTCTTCAATCCGCTTCTGATGGTGATCTATCCTGTGCCAAAGGCGGCGTTGATGCCGATCATTATGCTTTGGCTGGGCGTCGGCGATATCGCCAAGACGCTTGTCATCTTCCTCGGCGTCAGCCTGCCGGTGATCTATCACAGCTTTGAAGGCGCCAAGGCGGTCGAAGAGAAGATGCTATGGTCCGGGGCCGCCATGGGCCTGTCATCTGTACAACGCCTGGTCCGCATTGTGCTGCCAGCGGCAATGCCGGAAATCCTGACCGGTTGTCGTACTGGACTTGTGCTGGCGCTGATCACCATGATCACCAGCGAGATGATCGCCCGTCAGTCCGGCGCGGGCAATATCCTGTTCAATGCGCTCGACATGGGCCAGTACGACACCGTCTTCGCAATGATCATTATCGTCGGTGCCATGGGAATAGGCCTTGATGCTGCCTTCGAGAAGGTCCGGGCACGCCTGGTGCGGTGGTCGGAGCCCCAGTTCGACATTCCCCTGAGCTTTTCATGAAGTCGCGCGCGCTCTCAATGGACGTCCTCCTCGGGCTTCTGCCGATCGCCTTGCTCATCGCATTGTGGCAGGGACTGGTATCGTTTGGGGTGGCGCCAGTTGCGTTGCTGCCTCCACCGGGATTCGTTTTTACGCGGTTGCTGCAACAGCTTGCCACCGCCGGTTTTCAGCAGGAGATCATCGCAACCCTGTTCCGACTATTTGCCGGTTTTCTGATTGCGGTCGCGCTGGGAGTCGGCATCGGTATGGTGGCGGCTGCGAGTCCTGCGATCAACCGCGTCGTGCGGCCGCTCGTGCGGGTTCTCGCGCCGCTGCCAAAAGTCGCGCTTTATCCGGCGCTGCTGCTGCTGCTCGGCTTCAGTCATGAATCGAAGATCGCGCTGGTCGCTGCAGACGCGCTGTTCCCGATCCTTTTGTCCACCTATTATGGCGCCTCCACCGTAGAGCAGAAGCTGATGGTCGGCGATGGCGGCTGGTACGCCGCGGCGGGAGATCTTGCTCAAGGTCGTGTTGCCGGCCGCGATGCCGTCGATCCTGACGGGTTGCCGCATCGGACTTGTTATTTCCTGCATCGTGGTGTTCCTGGCCGAGATGATCACGTCGACCGACGGCCTCGGCCATGTGCTCATCACTGCGGCCCGCACGTTCCAGGCCGTTGACATGTTCGTGCCGTTGATCACGATCTCCCTGCTGGGATTGATCCTGAACGCCCTGTTGCAAGCCGCGCGGTCGTACCTGCTGCGGGGTTTTCCCGAGGCGTGATCTGAGCGAACAAGAGAATAAGAAAGTCGGGGAGTGAATCATGCTGGCAGATCGGATCGAGGCGAAATGGATCGACGCGTTCTGCGAGATTTTTGAGCGGTGCGCTGTCAGGGCCGGCGATGCGGCAGCCATCCTTTCGGAAACCCAGTCGCGTGCGCTCAACGTGCAGCTGGCGGAGCTCGCTCTGTTGCGTCTGGGCGCGCGACCGTTCCACGTCGTTATGCCCACGCCCAGAAACCGCCATATCGTGCCGGTCCGATCCACCGGGGCGAGCGATGCGATCCAGGGGATGGCGCCCGTCATCAGCGCGCTCCAGCAGGCTGGTTTCGTGGTCGATTGCACGATCGAAGGCTTGATGCATGCCGTGGAGACGCCGGAAATCCTCAAGGCCGGTGCCCGCATTCTGGTGATTTCCAATGAGCACCCTGAAGCGCTCGAGCGCATGGTGCCCGATCCAGCGCTCGAGAAGCGGGTTCGCGCAGCGGCGAAGATGCTGCGCGGAACGAAGCGGATGCGCGTCACGTCGAAGGCAGGCACCGCGCTCGATGTCGACATGGTCGGGGCTTCGACGGTCGGGGTCTGGGGGTGGACCGACAAGCCGGGCACGCTCGCGCACTGGCCGGGCGGCATCGTCGTCAGCTTTCCGAAGAGCGGGACCATCAACGGGACTCTGGTCATGGCGCCGGGTGACATCAATCTCACCTTCAAGCGTTACCTGACATCGCCGGTGAAGATGACGCTGAAAGACGACTATGTCGTCGAACTCGAGGGCGAGGGCACTGATGCTGCGATGATGCGCGCCTATCTCGCTGCGTGGGGTGACCGGGAGGCCTATGCGGTGTCGCATGTGGGCTTCGGCATGAACCCGGGCGCGCGCTATGAGGCCTTGTCGATGTACGATCAGCGCGACACCAACGGCACCGAACTGCGCGCGGTCTCCGGCAACTTCCTGTTCTCGACCGGCGCGAACGAATTTGCCGGCCGCTACACTGCGGGACATTTCGACTTGCCGATGATGGGAACCACGATCGAGCTCGACGGCGTTGCGGTCGTGCGTGACGGCGTGCTGCAGGACGTGTTCGGCTAGTCGCGGTCGAGCACTGGCGGCCGTGCAAGGCCAAAGTGCCGGAGCAGGTCGACCATCGCCTTCAGCCGCGTCTCGCGATAGGCGTCGACATCGAGGCCTGAATAGTCGAGGAAGCCCGCGCCGGTACGAAGTCCGATCCGGCCTTCCTGCATGTTGCGGGAAATGACCTCGGGCGCCCGATAGCGGTCACTGCCAAGCGCGCCTTCGAGGTAGCGGCTGGCGTAGTAGAGAATATCGCCGCCGCCCCAATCGATGAATTCCAGGAGCCCCAGGACGGCATAGCGGAAGCCGAACCCGTAGCGGATGGCCTTGTCGATCTCCTCGGCGCTTGCAACGCCTTCCTCGACCATGCGCGCGGCCTCGTTCATGGCCAGCGCCTGGATGCGCGGCACGATGAAGCCGGGCGTTGCGGCGCAGACCACCGGCACCTTGCCGATGCCTTCGAGCGTCACCTTGACTTGATCGACAACGGCCGGATCGGTGGCAGCGCCCGGCGAGACTTCGACGAGCGGGATGAGATAGGCCGGATTGAGCCAGTGCACGTTGAGGAAGCGGCCCGGATGTTCGATCACACCGGAGAGATCGTCGACGAGGATCGTCGATGTCGTGGAAGCAATGATGGTGTCACGCGGGACCTGCCTTGATGCGGCGGCGAGCACCTCGCGCTTGAGCGCGACGACTTCGGGGACCCCTTCGAAGACGAGGCCGGCGCTGGACAGGGCAGCTTCGCTTTCACTGGCCGGGACCACCAAGACTCGTCCGACGAGCATGTCGGCTTGCGCCTCGGTAAGTAGTCCCAGGCGCGCCAGACTCGCGAATGTCTTATGGACCTCGTTCAACGCTTCCGCCTCAAGCCTTGCGAACTCCTCCGCAGAACGGGCCTTGACGTCGATCATGGTGACAGCATGCCCGGCATAAGCGAAGGCGACCGCAATCCCGCGACCCATGCGACCGGCGCCGAGACAGGCGATGTTGGTGCGGGCGGTCATCGGTCAAAGCCCTCACGCAGCAATGTCTGCAATTCGGCTTGGCTGAGTTGGCCGAGGCCCAGGCTTGCGAGGGTACGACCGCCTTGAGCAAAATCCTCGCCGCAGATGGCGCCTCCGATGGAGAGGAAGGCTTTCGCGAGCGGCGTAGCAACGCCGGCCAACTCAGCGACGGAGACGAGGAACGATAGCCCGAGCTGGAGATCTTCCCGCATGTAGCGGTGGTCCCTGAGCACGATCCGCTCGCGCCAATCGCCGGAGTCGGTGAGGCGATCGTGCGAGCCGCGGCCGTACATCCAGATCTCGCCCTCCTTTGCATAATGGTGGGCGAGCGGGAAGTGCGGGGCTCCGTAGCCGAGCTTTTCGCGCACCGCGATGCGCTCGGCATCGAGCGCATCCGTCACCCGGCGGATCGCGGCTTGCGTGCCTTCCTTGTGAATGTCCCAACGTTCAAAATGCTCGATCGGGCCGGCGTTCATGACGATCAGCGGCGGATGAATGATCGGTCCGGCGTTCATCAAGGCGCCGGAGAGAGCGTCTCCACAGGGTTCAATCGCACCTGGAAACGCACGGCCGATCACATCGAGCGCGTGCGGCGCCTGGCTGAGCGGGAACACGCCGACCGGCAATCGCTTGGCGCGGATCGTGATCGCGACCTCGAACGGCCCATGCTTGCGCGTCAGCCAGGGCAGCGTGCCGGTTTCGGCAAAGCTCACCTTGGCGCGATTGCCGCAATCGCGCAAAGCCTGAGCGAAGATCATCGAGCCGAAGGTTGCCGGTGGCAGAAACACGACCTGTCCGTCCCGTAGGTGCGGCCCAAGCAGGCGAGCGATATCCGGCTGGGCAAAGGCCGGGGCCGGACACAGGATCAACTCGGTGTTGCTGATCGCCTCGGCAATGTCGGTGGTGACAAGCTCAAGCTTGACCTCGTGCCGGCCGCCGTGGTCTTTGACGAGAATGCGCGAGCCGGCCGCGCGGAGGGCCGCCGCTCGTTCTCCATCGCGCCGCCAGAGCCGAACCTCGTGCCCGGACAGAGCAAAATCGCCGGCGGCCGCGAACGAGCCATTGCCGCCGCCCAGCACGGCAATCTTCAAGAGACTTCTCCTTGCGCGCGCGACTGCGCGTCGAGCTTCTTCAGCAGGAAATGCTGCACCTTGCCCAGCGCCGTGCGAGGCAGGTCGGCGACAAAGACGATCTCACGCGGGACCTTGTAGCGTGCGAGCTGCGCCTGCAAATGCGCTTTCAACTGGTCCGCGTCGGGCCGACGGCCTGAGCGCGGGATCACATAGGCGATCGGCACTTCGTCCCAGCGCGGATCGGGCCTGCCGATCACGGCGCACTCGCTAACGTCAGGATGCTCCAGCAGGACGCGTTCGACCTCGGCCGGATAGACGTTTTCGCCACCGGAAATGATCATGTTCTTCTTGCGATCCCGGACCCAGAAATATCCGTCGTCATCGCACAGGCCAATGTCACCGGTGCGATACCAGCCGTCATGCAGCGCGTCGCGGGTGGCGTCCTGGTCGCCCCAATATTCGAAGAAGACGTTGGGACCGCGCACTGCGATCTCGCCAGGCGTTCCAGGCGGCACCTCGGCGCCGTCAGCGCCGATCACCTTTGCTTCACAGCAGAGGCCGGGCAGGCCGGTCGAGCCCGCGCGCGATAAATCGCCGCCGAGCCGGGTGTAGACGGCGATGGGGCAGGTCTCGGTCGAGCCATAGACCTGCAAGACCGGAACACCGCGCGCGACGAAGCGTTCGATCAGGTGCGGCGGCACGATGGTCGATCCCGTGGCGACGGCCTTCAATGACGAAAGATCGGCCGCACCCCAGCCGGGATGATCGCTCACCGCCTGGAGGATCGTCGGTACCAATACGGTCAGCGTTGGGCGGTCGCGCTCGAAGCTGGCAAGCGCTGCCTCCGGCGTGAAACGCGAATGAATCGTAACGGTCGCACCCAACTGCAGCGCCGGCGTGGTCTGGATATTGAGTCCGCCGACATGAAAGAACGGCAGCACCGTCAGGACGTGGTCGTCCGACGTCAGATTGTGCATGTGCTGACTCATGACGCCGTTCCAGAACAGCGCTTCCTGACGCAGCACCGCGCCCTTTGGCCGGCCAGTCGTGCCCGACGTGTAGACGATGAGGAGCGGGCAAGCGAGATCGGCATGTGGATTGCGCCCATCATGGTTGTCGCATTCCAGCAGTGAATCGAACGTGCTTCCGTCCGGCGGCGCGAAGTCGAGACCAACAAGGTTAATGCCCGGCAGGCTTCGATCCAGCTCAGGAATTACGCCGGAAAAAGCCTCTTCGAGCGCCAGCACCTTGGCGCCGGCATCCGTGAGAATGAAAAGCTGCTCGGCAACCGCGAGCCGCCAGTTCAGCGGGACCAGTATCGCGCCGAGGCGTGCGCACGCGTAGAGCAGGACGAGGTAGTCGGGACGATTCAAGCTCAGGATCGCGACGCGATCGCCGCGGCCGACGCCGAACTCAGCCTTCAACGCGCTGGCGGTCCGCTCGATGCGCACGGCAAAGGCCGCATAGCTCAAGCTCTCGCCTTCGAAATGGATCGCAGGCTTGTCCGGCGCGAACGCTGCGTTGCGATCGATCAGATGACAGAGGTCCACAATCAGTCGTCCGATTCGCCGGGCTCGTACAGCGCCTCGCGCCCGATGCGATCGAGGCAGAGCTCGGCCGTCCAGGGCAGCATCAGCGAGCCGCAACGGCTGTCGCGATAGATACGCTCCAGCGGCAACGATTTGAGCATGGCCTGACCGCCGCAAGTGCGGATCGCCAGCGCTGCGAGCTCGTTGGCACCCTCCATGACCGAATATTGTGCGGCGTAGGCCCGCAACACCTGCTCCTTGCTCGGATTGGCGCAAGCCTCGGTGACCGCCTGAAACCAGATCGCCTTTATCTGCTCGAGCTTGATCTGCATTTGCGCGACCGCGATCTGCTTGGTCGGATACATCCTGCGCTTGACCGGCGGCATGCCGGGAACCTCGCCGCGCAGATAGCGCACGGTGAAATCATAGGCCGCCTGCGCAATACCCATATAGGTCGGCGACAACGTAAGGAACATGTGCGGCCAGCGCATTGCC
>NZ_JBBIAM010000187.1:0-12217 GCF_054185185.1 Bradyrhizobium sp. UFLA05-153 | reverse complement strand
TGTGGATGACCGCCGACAGAGGCGGCCCTAATTCTTCAACCGGTTGGCTTCGAACACGAGGGCAATTTGAAAAACCGGACCAACTTCCGAGCGGACCTCGATAGCCATATCCTGCTGATCGCGCAAACCAGGCGCATCCTTCAACATGGCAGCCAACGTATTTGCGGCCTCCAGCTCAGCAACCCTTTCATTCGCCAGTTCTAGACCTTCTTCGTCCGGGTAAAGCTCAGCTCCGTCCCTGATGTCGAAAAAGTAGCGGATCACAGTAACGTCTCCAGCCGCCGCGGTCCAACTCTGGCAACCCTTCACTGTTCCTAGATCGCCAAGAAGGCTCCGGCTTCCCCCGCTTCAGAGCCTCACGTCGCACTGCGGACTGGCTGCGGCGCCGGCACTTTCTGCTGAGGGTGGGCCGCCGCAACGCGGTTCTTGAAATAATCGAGGACGAACAGGCGTATCGCGGATGATAGATTATCTTGCCGGCGGTGGCGGTCGATCTCGCCAACCAGATCCGACAGCGTCATGCTGCGGACGTTGGCGATCTCCTTCAGACCCGTCCAGAATGCCTCTTCTAGGCTGACACTGGTCTTGTGGCCGCCGACAACGATGGATCGCTTCACCACGGGGGATTTCACGGCTGTCCTTGCGACCTATGGGTACTCCCGCCCGGGTCAGTCCGATCCTGCAAACAAGAACGGCTCCGGCGCGCGAGGCTGGAACACACCAGAGCCGTCTCTTCCCGTGCGCACCGCCGCGCGCAAATCCATCGTACTGCCAAGGGGCAGCAAAGCGAGGCGCGCACTCGGAGTAGCCCAGAAGCTCCACACAACGGATTTCAGTATCGATCCAGGCTAGCTCGGGTTGGTCTACCCAAATACGCCAAGCAACCTCCAACGGCCCTGGCATCGAGGGGTGGGCTGGGGCCGTTCCTATTCGGGCGCGTCAGCTCTGATGAGCCTTACATACGTGCAGCTCGAGCCAGCCGCGCTCGACCGCCATCTTGATACCCGCGCCGAACTCCTCGCCGGTGGCTTTGAGCTTGTAGAGGAACGGCGCGTTGATCTTCTCGATATGGATGCGGCCGTCTTGCACCGGCTCGATGCCAGCGGCGATCTCGATGAGCTTGCGCGCTGCAGCTTCCGGGTTGGCGTCGGGACGTTTCGGCGGTGAGCTTCATAAACCAGCCCTCGCGCGGCTGGCGGCCTGTTCTCGCAGGAAGTCAGTCCGGCGCTTCACGCCCCTGGGTAGTCAGTTCGTATCGATCGCCGTTCTTCGTCAGCCAACCGCCCTCGACCATGCGGAGCACAAACGATTTCGTGCAAACTGGATGAAAGGCGCTCGGGTGATAGATCTGGTTGTTTCGCTCGACCAAGTAGCCGTAGAGCCGGGCCTGCCGCAGAGTCCTACGCACCCATGGTGAAAGAACCAACATAACAATCGTTCAAGCGTCGGTTTGAGAGACGGTTGCTAAGCCTGTGCGGCTCTGCGGTGACCTTTCAACAACTCCTCAACGGATCGTAAATCCGGCCTCATCGGACCCCATGCGCCGTCCGCGCGCGACTGGTTCAGCCGATAACACTGGCAGCCGTGAGAGCTGCCGAAAAACAGACAATCGCAAGTCCTGCCGCAATTAGTAGAGCAGTTTTCAGTTCTCCTTCCATGTAAGCTCCCAAAAGCTCCGTCCTGCGAGCGTCGAGCGAACGACCCCAGCACTCCGGATTGAATGCTGAGGCCGCCTGATGGCCGCTTCTTTCTCGAGGGATCGGAATTTAAAACCAACCCAAGCCAGAAAAGTTTCACGACGCGACCAATTTGGCTGTCGGAAGTCAGTTGGCAGCGAAAGCTCCCGCTCCATCGCCGGATGGCTGCGGTTCGGGGGCGCAAGTCATCGCCGCCCATCGCGAGAATGTCGAACGCGTAAAGCTGCACCTCGTGATCGTGCATGCGCGAATGCAGCGCGTTGAAGTCGGATATGCCATCAACGCCAAACACAGATGTACTCCAACACAAAATAGGCATTGCCAGGAATTTTACGAATCCAGGAACGCTGTCGAGCTTGTGTCGTTCTGACTCTGCTCCGATTGGGGACTCCCCTAAGTCCGATCGGAGGGCATTCAGCAGCATGGCGGCCTCAGCTGTGTTCCGAGCTGGGGCCGCTCATATTATTGTTTATTTGTCTGGACTCTCTGCGCAGATCGGGCGGACTAGACAGTCGATGCGGCGCTCCCCGTGCGCTAGCCCATGGACCGCCGGCCCACACCTCCCTCTAAACCGCCGGGGGCCGGCTGATCCAAGGACTCTTTCCCGAATGGCCATCCTAGCGCATCCATTCGGTTTTGATCTCAATTCGGAGAAACGGCGCTTCTTCTCGGCTTCTGACTTCCAGCCTCCACGTGCCGCCAGGAGCGAGATTGTCTTCGATCTCCCGAGAGAGCCTGATCGCAGTGCGCCAAGCTGCCGGGTCATCTGGCAAGTCTTCGCCGATCTCGTCCCGATAGGGTGGCCGCCGTGGATATCAAAATAGTACCTCGGCATGGCGGACGAACGCGGGCTGGACTCGCCCGTTCTTCGGCCAAGAGCGGGAAGCGCTCGAATTGACTCTGCCTGTTCCCGAGAGGAAACTGGGGGACGGCAAGCAAGGCGACGTGGCATGAAAGACTATCAGGCGCAGCTAGAGAAGCTCCGCAAGGATGCGGCTGAATGCGTTCTGATCCGCGATCTGGCGACCGACAAAGCCAAGCGCGAAATGTTCGACCGGCTCGCCAGCCATCTAACTGTTCTGGCCGACCAGCTCGAGATGGCGATGCTTGAGCGGGAAACCGGAAGCGACGAATAAGGCTGCATCAGTCGGCCGTGACTTCCAAGAGCCGGTGCCGCTCTCGTGCAGCTCGAGCCAGCCGCGCTCGACGGCATACTTGATGCCCGCGCCGAATTCCTCGCCGCTGGCCTTGAGCGCGTAGAGGAACGGCGCGTTGATCTTCTCGATATGGATGCGGCCGTCCTGAGCCGGCTCGATACTCGCGGCCCGCTCTACCAGCTTGCGGGCGGGTCCTCAACGAGGAGAGCGAATAGGCGCAGGTTCGGCTGCTATCGGGCCCGATATGCGCCGCCGACGGCTCGGACGATGAACAGGAGGCCCGCCTGTTCACGCTGGCGGGCCTTTCTGTTTTGGAGCAACTGCGATCCGAGCAAATTTCTTTAGCGCGGCGTCTATTGCCTTGAGCTGTTGACCGCGAGAAGGTCGTCCCCTCCGTAGCTTAGGTACCGATGGTTTGGACGCCCTGGCAACAAGCCACAGGTCGCTGCCGCAGCTGACGCATTCGTAGAATCCTAGGTCGTAACCCTTTGCGACAGGAAATGCGCCCTTGAGCACTCGGGGTTGGTTACAAATCAGGCATACGGCTTCGCTGCTCACAATAGATCATCCGGAAAAGCGATCTGGCTGCAATAAGCACGATGTTAGCCCGTGAGACCGGGCGGGCTACAAGCTGAACAACATCCAGACCATCGCAGCTAACCAAGCGGCAAGCCAAACAATTGAAGCCAGGAACAACAGGTCACATTGTCTTAGGAGTCTGAAGCCGCGTCCTAGCGAACCGCGGTCTTTTCGTGCGACTGTGTTGATTATCGCAGCCGCTTTTTGTCGGACTTGCATAGCGCCGGGCGTTAGCGCATTGCGGCCAAACAAAGCTTGCTATCATGCGCCAAAAAATTGAGATTTTGAGCCAGCGTCGCGCCGAAGCCGGCCGTCCTGGATGGCCTGAATGCCAGGGGCGATCTCAATGAACTTGCGGGCGGCGGCTTCCGGGTTGGCGAAGGGACGTTCGGCGGTGAGCTTCATGGGTGAATCCTAGCGCGATTCGTGCGAGGAAAGATGCTCAACCGGTCATGCTGGCGGGCCATTCACGACTTGTGGACTTTTTGCCTTTCCCGCTCGACCTCTTCAGCGTCCTTATCATCGATCGTCATGAGCGAATTGTTTGCATCGTCATGAACCTTCAACAACTCGTCGAGCTTGGCGTGAATGGCTTGCGTATCGCGGTGCTCGGCGCGCTGGATTACGAGCGTCATGCCCCAGGTCGCAAGAGTGGCTAGCGAATGCCATTCTAGCCCGTTGCCGAAGACGATCCAAAGCGCGCAATAAACAAGGAAGATGGCGAACGCTGCTGGACGCGCGGCCAGTACGCCGATGTTAGTCAACCAGCTTCGGATTTCCTTCACGGCCATGGCGATCAACGTGGCGCTGGTTCTGAGGGTTCCTCTACAGCTCGCGCTCCATCGCCGGATGGCTACGGTTCTTCATTGATCCAATGCTTCTGCCGACCGCCGCGGTAAGGCCTATCGCGGTGCTTGGAGACCAAGCCTTCCAGTCCCATGCGGCACGCCGCGCCGAATAGGTCCGGCCCGATCTCCCCGCGCTCGAATGGCGCGACCGCGATGCCGTCCGGCCGGCGCGCCCGAAGCCGCTCCAGGTTCGTCTTACGCATGTGCAGGGGCAGGGCGCGCAGATCGTCGCCGTCCATAGCGAGAACGTCGAAGGCGTAAAGCTGCACTTCGTGATCGTTCTTGCGGGCCCAAAGCGAACAGGACTGATCGCCGAATCTTCCTAGGCTCGGGCGCTTGGCGAATCCCAAATACCCCAAGAACCTCCAGTGGCCCCGGCCTCCACATCCCCAGAATCCCACCAGCCGGGGCCATCTTTATCCGTGCATCGTTGTGGAAGAACTCGACCACCCTGGGCGAAGACGTCGATCACTTCTTCTCTGCGGGGGCGTCGACGCCGCTGGGCGGTGCCGGGGATGGTGGCGGTGGAATTTCCGGCGCGGCTGACGAACCGATGCAGTCACCCGCCCAGAGCTTGGTGCCTCTGACCGTGCCAACTAATTTGCAGCCCGTTGGCGCTTGCGGCTTTACCTGAACCGGCGGCCTTTTAGCCGCTTTCGGCGGAGCAGTTTGAGCAAACGCGCTAGTCGAAAAAAGCACTGCGATAAGTCCGATTATCGGCTTCATGGTCCTTCCCCAGAGTTATTCCCTTCGCCTAGGCCCTTCTTGATAGGCGGCGACTATGGCCACCGGCTCACGCTTGGGCCTATTGCTCGGCAACTTCATTGATTAGGAACTCATACCGTGGGTCGGATTGTCCTATCCACGCACGAAGAAGCCCAGTCCGGGGCTCGCGTAACTGGGGCTTCGGATGCGTAAATATCGGTGGAGTCGAGACGGGATACCAAGAACAGTAACTTAGCTCGCCGCCCTACGTTCCAGGCGCAGCCGGGAATAAGCACCGCTCACCGCCGCTTCTTGTCTGCTCTCTTTGCGGGCGGTGATCGGGCTGCGGTGTACGGTTCTCGCGGCGGACAGATCTACTCATGCCGCGATCAAAGCGATCCTCTCGCTACCTCGCAAATTATCAATCCCTTGGGCCTTGTGACGCGCGAGAGGCCCTGTACGTCGTGGGTGTCAAATGGTGCCGGCCGGCGGGCAACGCACGCTCAACGGCTGATGCAGCGACTATCTACATCCTCGGGTCATTGCATGCGGGCAAATTACCGCGACAGTGCTTCGGACACAAAAATTGCTAAGCCAGCGTCGCTACTGGGCAGACTGCTCCCGATGAGTGGAGCTAGATTCAGTTGCGTTCGGAAAGAATTGAGATCGCCAGTGAACGAATTCACATATCGCGTCGCTGACTTAGAACTAAGGTGACGACGAAATTCGTGGTGGGAATATCTCTCTAATCCAAGTGGGGTATTGTCATGAAAAATCTGTTCTCGATCGCGACCGTGATCGCCTCCGTAGCAGGTGCCACGACCCATCAAGCTGGCGCGTGCACTTTGCGCTTTCCGGCTTTCGAACTGACGGGCTTCCCGATCTCGCGGCACCAAGTTGCAGTGCTGGGAGCGGCCCAAGTTGAGGAGAGTTCGGCTACGCCAAAGCTAATGTTGGCTGGAATGCCCGCTTCTCCTCATCAGATTGCAGTTCTGACACCCCGCCCAAAACCAAGGATAGTTGAGGCATCGGCGGATTTGAGCCAACTCACCGTAGGCCTAGCGAATCCCAGCTCGCAGAGTAGTAGCGGAGAAATGTGTGTGCCTGACTGATTTTGTAGGCCCATTGCTGTACCTTGCGCGACCCGCCTTCGGGCGGGTTCTTTTTGTAGCGAAACCAACTGGCGTGGCCTCCGAATTAGACCGGACTTGCGCCGGAACCGCACGCGTATAGGTTGTAGTCGGGCTGAGGGAGATTCGATGGCTAAGACACCGATTTCTGCCGGTGATTTGGGCTGGATCATTCTCGAAGAGTTGAGGGATAGCGACGATTGCCCGATAGGCGTGGCGCTTGCAGTCATTCCTGACCCCGATGGTGATTGGCGTGTAGTCATCCAGGCACACAGCCGCAATGCGATGACAACAAGATGCCTGCGGCGCATTGCAAGTATCGAGAAGAGGCTAAAAGCCGTTTATGCGGTGGATGAGGCGTGAAATCATGGGCCAACCCACTGATGGATCCAGGCCGAGCTTATCAACGTAGTGGTGGCCGGCATCACGCAAGATGACGAGCTGACTACCCCATCTTGATCGGATCATCGAAAGGTCGCAGCCCGCCTCGATCGGTCATTCGTCTCGCGCATTATCGCTTCATGCACGCCGCCACATATGGACGTAGCCCGCCCGCGCTTCCGCTCCGTTGATTGTTGAGTCCCATTTTTCGACCTTCATCCTCACAGCGCTGGCGCTTGGCGGCAACGGCAGGATTGCTCTGGGTGGCGCATTCGAACCGCATCTTCCCCGGGGGATATTGTGCGCAGTTTTGTGCCAAGGCGTTTGATTCCATGGAGGCCAGCAACAGAATTGCTGGTGCAATGATGCGAAGCATAGTGATCCTCTGAAAAGCAGGAAAAGAAGAAATCGAGCATATGCACTAACTCACAATGCAACAACCAATAATTGCGTACTGTCACCCTTTGAATCTCCAGGGTGCAAGGCGGTTCGGACGTGAGCTTCATCCGCGATTCTGGCTTGGGAAGATGCTCATAGTCGGCTCTGAGCCACCCCGGAGGATGGCTCCGCGCTTGCCGCAAGCCTTGCAGATAAATCGCGGCTCCAGATCGGACAGGGGAACGTGATCCGGCCATCGATCGACATAGGCTGGCTCCAGCTTGACGTTGCGATAGTCCTCGCAGAAGACCAAAAGATCGCGCACGCCGGTCGCGCGCATCTCGCCCAGGGTGATTTTGACCGGACGGTGACCCGGGCGATGTGCGGTTCTCGCGGCGGACAGGCTTGGGCAGGACCCGGCCGCGGCGAGCTCAGTGGGGCGAGAGATGCAATCCAAGCGACACGGCAGAGCAACAGCCTCGAAAGCTTCCGACAGCGCGAAATTGTCGTTTGAAAACCATGGGGCCTTTTGGCTGCGATTTGTCGGAAGTGCGCTTAGAAAACCTTGCAAAAGCATCTGACTTCCAAGCTGAATACGAGGGTTCGATTCCCTTCACCCGCTAAAACAGGTCACCGCGCAGAGAGAGCTAACCCGAAACAGGGCCGTGAACCTAGCCAGAACGGTTTGCTACCATTTTGCTACCCTACCACGCGGGATGAGCAAGGATGAGAGACTACGTCCGGCGGCAGACTTGTCGCAAAAGACGTATAAACAAGGACTTCGGGATATTCGCGACGTTGCGAACTTCTTTGCCCCTTTAGGGTTTGAAATGGGAAAAATTCGCCTTATCGCTTAGTGCTCGCTTTATCCGGGTTGGCAGTCCCAAGTGATTGATTTGTTTGGAAAGTAGCCTTTCCCTAGGGAGCGCCATGTCATCTCTCGCCGCTTTGTTTTCCCTTCAGTTTTGGCAATTTTCCCCAAACTCTCAGGCGTGGTTTGGGAAGTTTTGTTCTTTCGATGTTCGTTAAGTTTCGTCACTGCGCATTTGCCGCCGCGCCTACGGTCAGCTTCACGCGTATATCTCTCGGCCTCAGCCAGTGTGGTGTGACCGAGCGCGGCCATGATGTCGTGAGCGCTCGCGCCAGCATCTGCGAGCATCCGGCCAAGTGTCTTGCGTAGCCCGTGCGGCTGGCAGTCGAGCGGAAGGCCGGCAGCAGTGATTGCGTCTCGCATAAAGCGGCTGAAGCCATCCAACGTGTAAGGCTTCCCGTATTCGGTATTGATTACCGTGACGTGCTTCCGCGGTGTCGCATCAAGCGCATTCCGCAGATCTTCAGCGACATCCATCTCGACGGGAACGCCAGTCTTGTGGCGCGTATAGATCGCGTCTGAATCTACCTGGTGCCACGTCAGCAAATGCGTATCGACACGAGCCGTTCCCATGTTGAGCATCAGTGCATAGGCGATGCGCTGTTTGGTGCCGATCGGCCAACGCTTTTCGATGCAGCCAACTCGACATCAGTCCAAGCTCTGATCTCATTGCTCTTGGGGCGCTTGATGCCGATCGAGGGATCGTACTTCAGCCAGCCCTTGTCGATCGCATGCTTGATGAGGATGCGCAGCTTCTTAAGCGTGTCGAGCGCGGCGCCAGGACGATCCGCCAAAGGCGATAGAATGAAGCTGTTGAGCGATCCTTGGTGAGCCCAGCAACAGCACGGTGGCCGTGCTCAATGCGGATAGCCTCAAGGCGAGACATATAGCCCGTCTTCGACGTGGGCCCCAACGATTTGAATTTCGTGGCGATGTAGTCGGCAATCAACGAGCCGATAGTGCTTGGCGCATCTTTCTTGACAGACGGCTTAGTGGCAGTCGCGCCGGCCATTGCAGCAGCATAGGCTTCCCGAAATTCCTGCGAATTAGGATCGCCGGGCAGCCTGATGCGCGGCCCCTTGCCGATCCGGAACGATAGATAGGTATGCCCCTTCACGTGATTGCGATCGACGTTCGGGGGAAGCTTGCGTGGCATCGCTATGTCCATCCCTCATCAGCCACGGCGAGCTCTTCGCCGTCATGGGGAAGCGCATCGATCGCAATATCAAGTTCGCGAACGTCCCACCCTTTGCGTCGACAGCCAGGGATAATGCGGGGTTTCGGCAACCGACCTTTCTCCACCTGATCGTCAAATGTGTTCGGCGATAAGTTGACGTAAGCCGCGGCGGCATCTCGGCCGATCAGCCGCGGCGATAAGGTTGGAGGGGAGGGCAAGTTGCCTCGGCATCAGGCGACAGCCGACTTGCGCTGTTGATCCATTTTCTCGCGAGCGGCGCGAACTAGCTCTGAACTTTGCGAGCTTACGTGCCGCTCAGCCTCAATCCGCAGCCAGTCTCTAACATCTGCCGGCAATCGCACGAGCAAGGGTTTGGCCGCAGCGGAGTTGTTCATTGGTAGAACTACGGCGACTACGTGCTCAATTCCGACGGCTCGGTGACGATTAGCCCCGGCACCCCGGACGCCCACCACATCGAGTCCTACAAGGTGCTATCCGGCACAAACCCGACCGGCACCGCGGTGTGGTGGTACGACGAGGGACAATCCGGCGCAAAGACCACATACTGCTTCGCGCCAGGATCGCTGACCTGACCCTGGGGCGGGGCTCGGTGTGTGTTTATGTAGGACCCGGTCGTCACGCTTGGCTAACGCATCGCCACTACAGCATCCGCCTCGTGCTGGCACATTCTGGTTGCGGAATCGAAAGGGGCCGCTCCTTAGCGACCCCTTGCCGGTTGAAATCTTGTTCGGGATGCGAAATGGCCAGCCCCGGCGGAATTACCTTAGGGGTATTTCATGACCACCGTGATTCCGGAAAATTGCCGTGCGTAGCACTGTCCTAATCTGCGGAAACTACGGGTGCTCTTGGGCGAACACCCATTTCCTTTTGAACGACATCGCGTCGAGGTGGTTTTTGGTAAGAAGGTCGGCGAAGGCCCGCCTCGCCAGCCCCGGACTGGCCTTCACACTCAAGAGGCCGCCTCGATTTGGCGGCCTTTTCCATTTGAGGCGTGGTAGTCGAGGCTTCAGCGGATGCAAGCACGCGCTGCACGACGGAGGTGCAAAAGCCAAGCGCCTTGACGATCTTGGACATACCCCACGCCGTCCGCGTGGCCTCTAGTCTGAGTTCACCGGGAGCTCATTTCACGCACCAGTGGCGGGGCCGCCAGCTCGGCGTAGGCCAAAGCAAAAGCCCGCCCGAGCGCACACTCACGGGCTGACGGGCGATGCGACGTCGCGGCACCTTGACGCGCCCCTTGGACGGCGCAGGCTTCCCGCGCCGGCTAACGCTGGCCTGCGCGACCTCGGCCTCCGCCTGAGCCGGCCCCTAGCGCGCCGCCGCGGCGTTCCCCTAAAGCTCGGTGAAGCTGCCGCCACAAGTGTGAGCCCGATCACTGAACGCCACCTCTTTTCAGGATTCGATTGGCTACCGCTACCGCTAGCGCAATCGCCAAAGGAGGAATGCCATGACGGATATCAGGAAGCCGACCAGTTCAGAGCGAAAAGTCCGATTCGAAGGCCGCGTCTTGAGCAATGATGAGCTTGAGGCCGTTTCCGGCGGTCTGGGCAGCGCGGTGTCAGAGGTCCTCAAGAACTTCGGCGGAGCCCTAAACACGTCAGCGCGCGGTTCATAAGAGCGCTCAGTCCCTGGCTCTCTGGCGTGCGCTGAAGGAGTTTGGATCAGCGAAGGCGCGAGATCATGCTAATGTCGACGGCGTAGGACTTGGCGATCTCGGCCAGCGTCTCGCCAGCGGCCCGGCGCTTCAGTGCTTCTTTGCGCTGGTAGTCCGACAGCTTCGGTTTCCGGCCGAACTTGACGCCTTTGGCCTGGGCGCGCTTGCGGCCGTCGCTGGTGCGCTCGCGGATAAGGTCGCGCTCAAACTCAGTGATCGCGGCGCGCGCGGCCACCGTATCTTTAGTGCTGCTTAGTACGGATAGTAGCGCCGGTAGGGATAAGGGTTGCCGTAGTATCCGGCTCCCGGCCCGTAGCCCGAGTAGCCGTAACCCGGTCCGTAGTATCCGTATCCCGGCCCGTAATAGCCCGACCCAACGGCGGCGGCCGCAGCCGCAGCACCCACGACGCCAAGGCCAATCGCAGCCCCCGGGTAGACACGACGACCGTAATAGCGACGATAGTAGACATCGGTCACATCAGAGAGAGTTGCTTGCTTGAAGGCCGTCACGGGTGACGATACCGGCGCGGCCGATGCGGCGGGAACCCAGCCGACCACAGCCGCACCGATAATAGCTCCAGCGATTGTCAGGGAGGTGGCTTGCTTGTTCATGACGATTGTCCTTTTGCTGACTATCAGGAGCAGTTCATAGTCGGTCCCGGCTGTTCCCACCCATTGACCTACATCAATCCAATGAGCTGCCAGGGCCTGCAGGGACACCCGTCGGGCGGGGCGACGGAGGGGTGCAGGAAATTTCCCACAACCGCATGTGCGTTGGGGCCCAACGAGCCGGCTTTTATCCGGGGCTCAGATCAGACCAAAAACGATGCAAATGCCGATCTCGATCAGGAGGGCCAGGCCTGTGATCGCGGACACAAGAAACACATCGCCCAACGTTGGAACGTGCATGGCTCGCCTCATCACTCTGCGAGAGGCGTTAGAGATTGCGAGGATGAGCGAGGGTTCTGACTCAATCAATTACAACGGCGGATTACCCCTTTCGAATGCCCGCTGCAGCACCAACCTGGACTTTGGCACGAACCCAACTTTCGAGTTGCAGTTCAGGAAATCGGGCGTTGATGCCGAGCGCTTCGACCATGGCCTGATCCCGGTCGCCACCGTCCAGGAATACGCGCGCCCACGCACGCATGGGGCTCATATCGCGCGGGACAGAGGCGACAACGCTGATCGTGACGGAGCTCACATACAAGCTTGAAATGATCAGGCAATTGTCCCGGCCACCAACTGAGGAGGTAGCCGTGACCAAATCGGGGCCAAGCCGGGCGACATCCCGATTTATCAGCCCAGCAAATTCCAGCTGCTCGTCAATCTGAAAACCGCCAAGGCGCTCAACCTCGAAATGCGCTCGACGCTCCTCGCCCGCGCCGACGAAGTAATCGAATGATGTCTGCACGCGCACGGAGGCAGACTTCGACGCTTCTTCTGCGGTGAGTTAATCACGAACCCGATCCTCGACGCGCACATCCACACGGCACACCGCCAGACCGCCGCATGAAGCTACCGCCGCTCGCTGGCAGGCGGGCAAACGAAAGGGCCGCCGAGATGGCGGGCCGTCGACATGGCATCTGGGATTGAGGGATCAGGCCGCTGGCAGACAG
>NZ_JBBIAM010000186.1:0-12458 GCF_054185185.1 Bradyrhizobium sp. UFLA05-153 | reverse complement strand
TTCACCCAACGCCATCATAGACCTCGCCGTGCCCGCGCGCATGCGTCAATCAGGCGGCCTTCGACGTGTGCGTACGGTGGACCGACTACGGGCGAGTTTCGTTCAAGGGGTACGCTCGTAGATGGTGGCCTCAGCGAACGGACTGTCAGTCCATTTGGCCAACTCTGTGCTCATTGGATCGGGCTTTTCGCACCACATGCATGTAAGGTTTGTCCTGCCATCCTTGGACAGGGTTGGTATCATTCTCTGGTCGCGGGTCGGGCAGCGGGAAACTTGCATTTGCGCCTCCACAGTGCCGTTCCAACTTAGGAACTATGCAGTTGTTCCTAAGTTGCAGATCCTGAAGGAGACCGTCATGCAACAAGCCATAGACCGGATCATGCAAGCTATACCCTGATGGTCACCCTTTCCCCCGAGGCGGAAGCTGATGTCCGAGAACGGCTGGAAGAGCACCTCAGGGATACTGTGATCTTCCCCCGAAAAAATGGACAGGGTTAAGCTGCTTTTAGCTCCATCTCGATCGGGCTGATATAGCCGATGGCGGAGTGACGACGCTTTCGATTGTAGAAGCCCTCGATGTAAGCAAAGATATCACGTCTGGCTTCCTCACGTGTTTCATAACGCTGGTGATTGACGAGTTCTGTTTTGAGCGTGTGGAAGAAACTCTCCATCGGCGCGTTATCATAGCAATCGGCCTTGCGGCTCATCGAGGCCCGAAAACCGGCGGACTGCATCATCTTGCGATACTCCGCCGAAGCATATTGAACGCCACGATCTGAATGGTGGATCAAGCCGGCGCCAGGCCGCTGTGTCGCATGGCCATCGCTAGGGCCGCCATTGGCAGTTCGGCGCGCAAATGATCCGCCATCGCCCAGCCGACGATTTTGCGGCTGTAGAGATCCATCAGCGTGGCCAGATAGAGCCAGCCCTGATCGGTCTCGACGTAGGTGATGTCGGCGAGCCAGATCTGGTTCGGCGCCGCGGCGACGAAGTTGCGCTCGAGAAGATTCGGGGCGATCGGGAAATCGTGACGGCTGTCGGTGGTCCGCACCCGGCGTGGCTTCGCCATGATGGCCCTGATGCCATGGCGGCGCATCAATCGCTCGATGCGACCGCGGCTGGCCCCGCGGCCCTGAGCCCTCAACTCGGCATGGACGCGCGGGCTGCCATAGCGGCCATTGGTGTCGCGGTGAACCCGCCTGATGTCGTCGACGAGCTCACGATTGGCGGCGGATCGCTGGCTCTCCGGGCGCGAGCGCCAGGCATAATAGCCGGCCGGCGAGACACCGAGCACGCCGCACATGATTGTCACCGGGTAGTCGGCGCGGCGATCTTCGATGAAGCGAAATCTCATTTCGGAACTCCAGCAAAGATCGCAATGGACTTTTTTAAGATATCGCGCTCCATGCGCAGCCGCTCGTTCTCCCACTGCAAACGCGCGATCTCCGCCGCGTGGTCCGCCGACGGCAGCGTCGCCTGCGTTGTGGGGCGCCGCGTCGCCGCCGTCGGCTCCAGCCGGGCCCCTCGCTGCTCCACCCATCGCCGCAGCACGGAATCGCGCAGGCCGAGCTCCCTGGCAACAGATCCGATCGAGCGCCCGCTCGACGCTACGAGATCAACCGCTTGCCGCTTGTAGTCATCCGTAAACGACCGACGTTGACGTCCTTCCATCCGACACCTCCTGGCTCTTCGAGCCTACTACAGGTGTCCATCAATTCGGAGGAGGTTCACTGACGGGGATGAAAACGCACGTGCCATCGAGGGACTTCGCTTTCTGAGAGAGTCTGACCGTCCGCCGCGAAGGCGCAGGCGGTAGGCACGCTGAGGCGCATCCTTAGTCGCCGCCAACTATCTCGCGTTTGTCCAACCTGACGACAAGGTATTTGCATTCCCTCAATCTTCTCAACGGATATCTCCGATTTCTCAAGGCGACAATCCGGATATCGGCCGGTCGCTTTAGGCGATGATTTGCGGAAGAAGCGGTCGACCGAGGGGCGGTCTCGAAACTTGTAAATCCTCCATGAGATCGGCGGCTGCATGACGCTGCCGCGATTCTCCGAGGAGAAATGATATGAGCAACGCGATCAGAAATGCCTCTTCCGTCGTCGTGTCCAAGGCCAGCGACGGCAGGAAATTCAAGTGGTCCATCGAGTTCGACGAAACTTTGCGTACGCTTCTCGGTTCGGAAGGCATTGAAGATCCGGACCGCCAGATGATGGTCTGTGACGCCTTGTGCAGAATTGGCTTAGCGGAGCACCGGCTGTTCGGCGATGATACCGATCAGCTTGAGGTTCAGGAGCACTGCTGCACTTCCACCAAAGTGATGCTTAAACTTGCCAAGGTGTGTCAACTCTAAGACGCGTTTCGCTGCATTCCGGCAGGAATCGAGCATACGTTCAAGACGCCGGTCATCTTGTGATCGGCGTCTTTTTGCGAATCCGTGAACAAAGCCAAGTCGGGATATTCTCAATCGGTCCAATCTCCCTCTGGGCAGTCACGGCGTGGCCGTCGCCGCTTCCTCTTCACCTGCACGGATAGTCGGGCGCACCCAGCCAATCCTCCGTTACGCCCAACGAATTGCTGAAATCGCTTGGTCGGAACATCCTCCGCGTAAACGTACTCCAAGGCGCGCACCCACCTGCTCTTTTGCTTAAAGTCGGCATCGGGTTTTACCGCTTCGATCAGGGCACGGATCGGGCTCATGCCTTTGCGCCGAGCTATGTTGAGTTCGTCGGTTAACTTTCGGGCCGACCGGTTCGCGATCTTGCGGCCCTTCCAATCGGCATAGACGCTGTAGATTGCCTCCAGAACGACGTACAGTTCGAAGCGACCGACGTGCTTTCTCAGTCGTGCTGCGGCTTTCTTTGCCGGACGGATATCAACCGCCAGTTCGGGCGATAAACGAGACGCGCGTCGAGGCCGCGATTGCATTGAGGGCATGGTGATTTCTCCGATTAATTTTGAGGCGATCTCTTCAAGAAATTAGAGTCGCCTCAGGCGATCTTTGGCGCAGGAATCGGAGGTGTTTTGTCTGCTACGGCGTTTTTTTTGCCGAACCGGCCGTCAAGTCGCGGTTTAGGCGTGTGATGGCCGAAAACTGGATCGGCGGGACGATCAGTGGATAGTACGCGATGTGGCCTGCTCGACCCGAGAGTCTTGTTGCTCAGTGGCTCTCCGCAAGGCATCCATGATCGCATTGTAGAGTTCGCGACTGATGTTTGGGATGAAGAGCGTCACCAGCTTGCCAGTGCCGCGCACGAGCCCCACCGGCAACTTCATTCCAAGCGAGGACACAGCGGGAGGCTGGTTGATCAAGACGCGGCAATTCATGTCCATTGCCGCGGAGACGATGCTATCCTTCAGGATGGTGAAGCGAGCGCCGCGTGGATTTCCATCATCGTCAAAACCGAGGACGTAGACTTGATCTGCCCCCGACGGTTCTGTTTTCTGACCCATTGGTGCTCTCAAAGGATTGGATGATCATCTGGATCCATACGCTGTCTACGGACGACCTCGGACCGCAGATCGCGATTGTACAGGGTGGACTGACCGCTTGGTGAGATAGCAGCCGCGGATAGTCGAAGGGAGGGCCGGGCTATTGCAGCCCGACCCCGGCAAATCCGCTAACCTTCCACAGATGCGTAGATTAGGAAGCCGACGATCATGCTGATGATCCAGGCGACCGCGTAGTACGGCCGCTGCTTCAAGCGCTTCGCTCTTAGGAATAGGTAGACCGGCGTAAGCAGGACGGCAGCAACCCGAGTTAGTCGAGTACCATAGCCTGCCTGCTTCAACCTGCGATCATCGAGCCAGCCGAGACAGGCATTGATGAGAACAGGTATCTGATACGGCAGTCCCTTGCTCGGGTGATATGGAAACCCCAAGGCCAAGGAGCGGACGGCCGCTTCCTGGTTGCTCGCGCTAATGGCCGCTTCGATCACCCCGAATACAAGGGGCAGCAACGCCAGCGTCCATACGTAGCCGCTTCCAATATGTTGGGACGAAATCGCAGGGGGCTGCGCTGCGACGAGTTCGGCGAGGTCGCTCTCCCGCAGGCTCTTCCATTCGGGCATGCTCTTTCGCCAGACCTGGGTGTCCGTCTCGATCTCCCGATTGTCCAGCATTGCCTTGATGGCTGCAGCCGTCGTTGGGCCCTGCCGGGCTCCATTCACAACATAGTACCATTGGATCAAGTCGTGCTTGTTTGTCTCCTCTACGCCCGGAAGCGGAGGTGGCGCACTGAATTCTTCGGTCATTTCGGTTCCTGTTCAAAAGAATGATTGATTGATCGGCGAGTTAGTATTCGTCCGCCCGCATGATCGTGATTACCCGCTCCGTCACGGTGGGATCTGCGGGATTCGGCGAATGGAACTTGAGGGACTTGTCGAAGTAATCGATCTTGAACATCACGGAGATGCCGTCGAAATCAAAGACGCCGAAGTCGTGCTCCTCGTGAGGATCGTTTGCGTGGCAAAAGTCGTCGAATACCGCGATGGTTTGAACCAAGCGCTTAACCGCATCGGGTCCTAGTTCGGCGATGCCGGCGGTCATGACCGCCCCGCCGCCAAGTAGGTGTTGCCGCAGCTCATCGTTAAGCGCACGCGTTTTCTCCGCGTCCGTTTGCATGGACATGGTTATTTCTCCGGTGTGTTTTGTTTGATGGGGTGGGCCTGGGCTTGTGTCGTTTGCTGCCAGGCGATGTCAGAGCGGTAGGAGCTCGGGCCGTGGTCCGAGCTTCAAGGTTAGTTGCAGTAGTTCACTCTGCGCCGGGATTGATGAGGGCCACTTGCGTCAGGTGCCGGATATAGGTGCCTTGCTTGGGGTAGTCGCGCAGGCGCAAGGTTAGGACAGCGTCCTCGCGCTTCAGAACAACGCACTCCCACCAGCCATCTTCGGGGCCGTCCATCGCCAGTACGACGGAACCCACGTCAACGCTGTCCCAGGTCTTTGGCAGCCCAGCGACGCGAACCTTCGGCTCGTCGGAGGAGCCCGTCGGCCCGTCGGTTGGTGCTGACGTAGGGTTCGGCTCTTGAGTCTGACTTCCGTCACCCGGGGTCGCCAGGACGGCATTTAGCTTATCGACGAGGTCTCGCCGGATCGGTGGCACGAACGCTTTGCCGCTGGCGTACAGCCTCCCGACTGGCAGTTTCGTTGCGATGCCACTGAAGGCTGCCGACGCCGAATGAACGGACTTGAGCCTCATATTGCCCGCAGCACTCACGACCTTGTCGTTGAATTCCGCAAAGCGCGCGCCGCGCGGCTTGCCCTCATCGTCGATGCCGAAGACGTACAGGTTGTCCGGAGCAACGGTCGGCTTCTTTTCGTTCGGTTTTCCCATGTTTGTCCTCCTTAAAAGCAGACGGGGCCCGAAAGGGCCCCGTGATCTGCAGGTCTAGCGATGTGAATTGAGCCTAGCGGTGGCGAGCCCCTGCATTCTCCGAAGCAAGTAATCATGGAAGTATCTCCAAGTGTCAAAAGAGTACAAAGTCATTCTAAGACTTTGCATGCTAAGTATAGCTGAGTTGATGATCAGATAAAACAGTATTTTTTGTCTATTTATGACTATAAATATTTGATTTTGCTGTTGTTTTTCGACCATTTAGCGGCTCTCGGCTGCATTTTTGGTACAGGTAGCAATAGCCGATCTCGCAGGCCTGCCGGTCGTCAATCCGGTTGCCATTGCACAGGTTCAAACCGTCGCCTGCGCAAAAGCGCCAAATGGCGTTCTGTACGAACCTCGTGAATGATTTCGGAAAAACAGCGTTTAGGGAGCGCGCGTCGATGCGATCAGCGACGGTCCGTATGATTTCGGCGCAGCCCCCAGGCGCATAGCAGGCCGCACCATAGGTGTGAGGGGTGCCGCAGGTCCCAAGAATTCCCGTGCGATGTAAAAAATTATGGACCAGCGTGTCCACGGCTATCATCGCTTTGCCGGTCTCGAACCAAATTGGTCGCTGCTTGCGCGCACCAATCAGCAGCGTTGAAAGCGTCATCATTAGGATTTTGTCCGACACGCCGTAGACGTGTCGAAGGGGGCCGACCAAAGCCTCCTGACGCGCGGCGTCTATCGTGGTGCCAGGCGCGGCTTTCGCAGTTTCCAGTTGGCGGTCGATCCAGCCGACGAGGTCGCGGTCGGTGAGGTCGCGGACGAACAGGAAAAGGCTCCAGGCCGTTTGGTTCAAGCGACCGTTACGGAGGTGAGGGCGGGGCAGCGGGCAAGCATCGATGTGATCTGGCTCTGAACAAGTAACGCTTGTTTTGTCGTATCGGCAGCAGTCGAAATGCCAGTAGCTGCGGAGCTTAGGACAAGAGGGCCGTCTCCTAAAGCTTGCATTGATATCGGACCAGGAAGCCGTCCCGTGTTTCTCAATGTAGTCACGCGCGACGCGGTCGGAGATCCCCTGAAAGCTGAATATCGTCAGAAGCCAGTCTACGATTGGACCCGTGTCACCGAGCGCTACGGCTCGGTCTAAGCCTGCCCGCCCGAACTCCTCGTCGATCTCATCGAGAAACGACATTGATCCGGCAACTGTACAGACGGTCCGGATCAAGCCTTCCGCACGGACGAACCGATCAGAGTGTCTTTCGATGGAGTTTGACATCTTGATGCACGACTTTCTCAACGTTCGCAGTGAGAGCCCCTTCGACTATATCATTGCGATCAATTTGCGTTGGGTGTCGCTATCGCCATCAATGTAGCGCTGCGTGGTCTGAATTGACCGGTGCCCCGCCAGCAGTTGAACGTCCCGTAGCGAGCCGCCTGCCTTATGAACTGCTCGCGCCGCCCGGGTAATGAAGGTTCGACGGCCGGAGTGCGATGAGCATCCTTCGAACCCGAGCTGCTTGTAGGCGCGGTTAAACCAGACCACGATGGTCATTGGCGTCAATGCGCCGCCGCGCTCGGACCGGACTACGGGACCGTGCCCATTGCAAAGTTGCCGCGCCTTGACCAGCGCCTGTCGAAGATCCGCATGAATCGGAATCGTTCGCCCGCTGCGCTTCTTTGCAATCTGATCTTGTAGCGCTAGCGTGCCGCCGACCGCGCCGCTTGGATCTAGGACCATGCCCCAGCTCAACTTTGCAATCTCGGCCGCGCGAAGGCCAGCCTTGACTGAGAGCAGAACGATCAAACGGTTGCGGAGTGGATGTCGAGAGCGCTCGGCGAAAAACAACAGATCGTCGATATGGTCAGTCGAAAGAGTCTTGGCTTGCTTGCCAGGCATTTCACTCAAACCAGTTTCTGAGAACGAATATAGAACATTTGGCTTAGCACGCAACAGAAACTTTGCATCGATACGCGGCTGACGCTGCGTGCGACCCGCCAGATCCTGGACCTCGACGTGCGCTGATGCCTGCTTGCTCTGAGGCTTGCTCAGCAGCCTGCTCGTTGCGTTGCCTTGCGTGTGTCGAAACCAGACTTGTCCAGGTCTCGCACCCGCATCCATAGCTAGTTGGGCGGCGTCACTGAACTCGTGGTCGAAAGGTGTCGCACGTTGGGCCGGTTTTCTTCACCCGCCTATCAAGCTTCGCGAGAAAACGAACCTGTAAAGGGTCGGCAGTCGAATATCTCGCGAAGGAAAGATCATGACTCTCGACCATCTGAAACATATGAACAAAACGCAGCGCGCTGCTGTCGTGCATGGATACAAATCCGACCGCGCAAAGCCTGGTCGGCCGCTGCTGATCATCGCCGGAGCAGGAACTGGAAAAACAGAGACATTGTCGAACCGGGTTGTTCATTTTCTGGCAAGCGGAGTGAGCCCTGACAACATCCTGTTGCTCACGTTCACGCGGAAGGCGGCGCAGGAAATGACCCGCCGCGCGATTGCCACGGCTGGCCGTGTCCTAGGCACGAATGTCGGTGAGATCCCGTACTCAGGCACATTCCACGCTGTCGGCGCGCGGCTCGTCCGAGAATTTGCGGAGCAATTGGGCTTGTCCCCTAATTTCACGATCAAGGACAGAGGCGACAGCGCCGACCTGCTCGACATGGTTAGACACAAGCTTGGTTTCTCGACCCTAGACGCACATTTTCCAGACAAGAACCAATGCCTCGAAATCTACTCGTACAAAATCAATGCCTGCATGCCCCTGAAGGAGGTCTTGAAAACGAAGTATCCGACGAGCAAGAAGTGGACCAGGCAGCTTCGGCAACTTTTCGCTGAGTACCGGGCAGCAAAGCGCAAGCAAAACGTCTTCGATTACGACGACCTGCTGGTTTACTGGGTGAAGATGCTGAACCAGCCCGACATAGCCGACCAGTTACGAACTCGTTTCAGCCACGTGCTGGTGGACGAATACCAAGATACTAACCGGCTTCAGGCCAAGATTCTTTTCGGCCTCAAACCTGATGGCCGAGGCGTCACCGTTGTCGGCGACGATGCCCAAGCGATCTATTCGTTCAGGGCGGCCACAATCGAGAACATTCTAGATTTTCCTCAGGTGCTGCCGAAGGTCAGGGTTATCAACCTCGAACAGAACTACCGTTCGACAAACCAGATCCTCAAGGCATGCAATGCCGTCATCAACCTTTCGACACGTGCATATGCCAAGAATCTCTGGTCCGACCGGCCGAATTTGGGCAAGCCAAGACTCGCCGTTGTCGAGAACGACACAGCACAAGCCACTTATATCGCCAACGAGATTCTTTGTGCAAAGGAGGAGGGCATTCCATTTCGTGCCCAAGCTGTCTTGATGCGGTCGTCTCACCACAGCCAGAAGCTCGAAATCGAGCTGACGAAACGCAACATACCGTTCGAGAAATGGGGCGGCGTCAAGTTTCTTGAAGCAGCGCACATCAAGGACGTGCTCAGCCTGTTACGTTGGCTAGAAAATCCGTGTGACGAGGTGGCCGCTATGAGAGCCTTGAAGCTGCTGCCGGGCATCGGCCCGAGCGCGGCCATGAAGGTGATAGAGCGGCTAGAAGGCCGAACGGGGCGGCTGGTGCTCAGAGATGCCGACCGGCCCCGTGGCTGCGGTGATCATTGGGGGCAATTCGTTCGGCTGATAAAGCGTCTGCAGAAACGGCCCTGGAAGGCCAGCCTGCCTGAGGTGGTGAAATGGTATTTGCCGCTGATGAAGCACGACAATCCCGAGCTTCGTGCGGCAGACCTTGGCCAGCTCTGCATTGTCGCCAACACTTATAGCTCGCGCGAGCAATTTCTTGTGGAAGTTACCCTCGAGCCGCCAGAAGGTGCCGTCGGCGCGAACAAGCCGGGCCGGTCGGATGATGATTGCCTAGTCCTCTCGACGATTCACTCTGCCAAAGGCCAGGAATGGGACCACGTTTACATCTTGAACGCAGTGGATGGTTGCATCCCTTCGTCGAAAGCTAAGACGCCAGCAGAGGTCGAAGAAGAACGGCGTCTCCTATATGTCGCGATGACGAGGGCAAAGAACCGCCTATCGTTGATGGTGCCGCAGCGCGTCTTTTCGTGGCGGCAAAACTCTAGCGTCGTCGATTTGTTCACGCGGCGTAGCCAATTCATCCCGCGGTCGGCTGAGAAGCTGTTCGTTGTCCGTGCGACCTCCGGCAAACCACGGACAAGGCGAGCGTCGTGATCTGAACAGAGCTGGTGCGACCGGCGCGCCGCGGCCGGGGTCTCCGGGTCACCGGATCGGTTCTGGCTGCGCTGTCGCCGATGATCTTAGATGATCGCGCGAGAGGAGGCGGCGCAAGTTGCGGAAAATGGCGAAGACGTAAGCTTATGCAACATTGAATTCGGGGCCATGACGGCGACTGACAAGGAAAACGGCGACTGATAAGGAAATCAGAATTTTATTATCAGTTGTCGGTGGATGGCTTGGCCAATGGCAGCGATGCCTTTGGCGGTTAATGCAATCAGTGACCTGTAGTTGATCTTGTAAATTGGCCTCGTGGTCGTAATCGCCACCTAAAATCAAACCAAGAGGTCTTCCGTGAAAACAAGGCAGTCTAAAGTAAGCAAAAAAGAGAACCGTAGGCGCGCCGGCGTCAAAGTAAAGAAGCTACGCCGCGCGCAAGGTTTATTTAGAAGCACGACGACAGCAGAGGAAAAACACATAACCATGACAACGGACATTACCAATAAGTACTACGACGACGACTACGGGCTGAAGCTGAGCGACCTCTTCATCGAGGACCTCAAATCCAACGAGGACCTCCATTTGCATCTCGCAGACATGGCTACACTCTATGCTGGAAGCCCAAAGGGGGTCCGCAAACTCATCGACGCCGTGCTGATGCAAATGTGCGGCATCACTTTCGTCACGATCATTGCGGCTGCCGAGCAAAACACGACCGTGCTGAAAGCCGAAGTTGAATACAACTACGGGCGAATCTGTACGTCGTCGAGGAGATACAACAATGCCTGTACGAAGTCTGAGTGAAGCGGAAGCCTGATCATGGGCCACTTCATATAATGAGCACAGAGCAGGACAAGGTCGTCGAAGGGCGCGCACGCCGAACAGTCGATCTACCGATTCCGCGGCGCCTCTTCCTTCAACATGACGCGGTTCGGCAACGCTGACTTTGCCGGTGGCACGCGAAGTCGACGGCGTGCGCGCCGGCGCCGCCCTGTCCAGCGCCTGACGGTATGATCGCTGGCGCCGAAGGCAGCGCGATCGACGCATTCCGTGCCGGTCAGGCCGAGGAGCAATGCCTTTTCTACGTGGGCCTATCCACGCCCGCGACCGCTTATTCCTCTATGCGCCGACCGAGAAGACCAACGGCCACAACAGCCTGCTTTCGCCATTCCTTGACGGCCTTGGCGGGCATTTGACACGCCGTTCGGTTGTCCCCGCTCGACCGCTCCCGGTGGCGGTCGCAGTCGGCGACTGATAAGCTTTTGAGAGTTTGCTTATCAGTTCTACTATTGGGCGACATTTAAGAGCGCTAACCGTTACCAAATTGACTTTGTCGCGAGCCTTTGTTCCACGACGTGCGTCCGCCATGGGTGAGGTGGCCGTCCTCCTTCTGAAATTAGAGCGCGCTCAGTCAATTCCGGTGTCCAAGCTGTCCCCAACTCGGCGCTCAGTGCTTCAACGAGTTGGCAAAATGCCTCGTAGTCTTGGCCGGTATTTAGGTTGCTGACGAATGAATCGGCGCGTTGCACCGCGTTGCCTTTCTTGAGCTTCCACGTGAGATGTTGATCGAGCTTAACGACCTGGCGGCCGGTAAGAAGGTTGATGGCGCAGCCAAGCCACTGGTCCATAATGTAACCTTTGGCGACACGGGAAGAGGCGGCGGGAGCTAAGAAGTAGATTAGTTTGGTAAAGTACGCGGGCCCCATCCCCACAATTGCAGCTTTGCCACTAGATCTCAGTGCGGAGAACGCGTCATATGATTCAGATCGACTAAGCTCGTCATCACGAATCCGATTGGCAACGTCGATCCATGGCTCTAAGGGTCGCTCGAACAGAAGATCGCGATTTTTGCCATGCATACCGCCCCAGGCAAGTATGCTAATGCATAGTTCAAGCGTTCCAACGCTACGATCTGCCGCCATAGCTAGAAGTTCGGGGCGGTTTGTTGTCGGCCGCAGGGGCCCAACTTTCATAGTTAGTTGGCGCGGGTCGATGTCTTTGAACCAGCGCTCGGGGCTTCGTCCTTCATTTTCTTCTGGCAAAGCCAAGGTCGGAGGTGCTGGAAAGCATGATCTAAATTTTGCTAGGCGTTCGGAAACAAACATTTCTTGTGCTCGATTGCTTGCAACTGAAGGGTCACTGAGCAGATCTTGGTAAGATCCAATAAGGCGCTATTCGCGTAAGGGATGACTAAACTGGCACAAAGCCAGGATTGAGCGTATTGAAATTCTTCTGCGTGATAACCGCGTCTCGATATTCCGGCATCTTGAGATCGACATCGATGAGCTCGTGAACGGCGCCGCCATGCAGCAGGCGTAGCACTTCGCTCAACGCTAGCGTAGCGGCGGCGGCGCCGACAAACGGCGCGCCGACGGCCTTACCGGCGAGCAAGGTGACGCCGCAGCGATCGAGCGCACCGCTCGTGAGCATGCCCTTGTACGCGGGCCGGTCTTCGACCTGATCATCGGCCTGCGCACCGCGCCAGATCTGCGACGCCGGGCGCGAGGCCGGCAGGGTGTGCAGCCGGATCGCACGAAAGTCGCGATGTCCCCGGCCCAGCCCAGCTTCCACAACGAAATCGAATCCAACTTGATCCAGCGCCTGGCGGCCGACGCCGTTGTCGAGCCCGCACAAGGCGACGGCGGGCTCATCATCCCGGCGCCGGAATGACGCGTCGAACAGCCGTTCATGGATAGCCGTCGTAAATCCCCGTCGCTCGGCCCAGGCGGCCATGGCGCGGGTCTTCTTGACGTTGATCAACGCGGCGTCGCTCAAGATCGACGTGCTCTCGGTCGAGGGCGTGATGATGTCGATGTCCTGCAGGATCAGGCTCAAGTCTTGCGGCCGCGCGAAGGGCAGCAGCCCGAGCGCCCAAAGATCTGTCTCTTATACAC
>NZ_JBBIAM010000185.1:0-12735 GCF_054185185.1 Bradyrhizobium sp. UFLA05-153 | reverse complement strand
GGATCGGACGGCACAATCACGAGAAGCGGCGCCGGGTCGTACGCCGCAAGGATCGACAACATTGTCTCCGTTTTTCCAGTCCCTGTGGGCATGACGACGGTGGCCGGCTGGCTGAACAAGCTCCAATGCGAGCCGACGGCATGCAAGGCACCGACTTGGGGCGGCCTCAGGCCTTTTGACTGCTCTCCCTCTGCTCGAAAGCAAAATTGCCCGGACCACTCTCGAGCCTGCTTCCTTGCTACTCCCGGCCAACCTTCTCGGGCTACAGCATCTTCAAAGGCTTTCAGACGACGGTGTCTCAGCCATTTAAACGCTCCATTCCCGAGGTCGCGGAGAGCCCCATCAATGCCCGCTGGCAACTCAACCTGAGCCCGACTCGTAACGACAACAGTCTCGCCATTGGAAAGCTTGTATGTTGGTTCGCGCCTTTTTGGCGAGACTAACACGTCACCAACGGGGACCATTTCGCATGGGCCACCGTGGTCGAGCACGTGCCGCATCTGACCGATAGAAACCGTTCTAACAATCTCAAGGGCGGGCCGTCGAAACTGCCGGGGCGGCTCAGATTGAGAAAATAAAGATGGTTGATCCATTGCTTCTTGGCCAAGCGCGACTCATGGACTCAAAATAGACGACGTGTACGCAATCTGTTCCAATCCAGGACGAAAACTCGATCTCCGGTGGAGACCGGTATGATGGAAATTGCCGATGAACTTGCTCGGTGACGCGCGTCAGAGAACGAGTTGCCAATCGATCATCTGCAAATCATTACCCCAAATTAGACGCATCATTTCTGTCTCTTGTAGAGCTAAATTGCATTTTTTCTGCGCGATAAACACCTAGACTTCAGGCTGCTCACTGCCGTCCGTCGGACAGTACTGCCTCAGTGCTGTCTTGCCGAATTCATCGGGCTTGCACCAACGTGACGGTCGAAGTTTTCGGTAGCGCGTCCTTGGAGGTGGCGGCAGTTATTACCTGTGACACCAAATCCAACACTTGCAGTGAACGTGCCTCCTCCGTACTGCCAAAGGCAGGTGTCGGGATGAAGAAATTCTCCCCACCGTACGAGACGGCAACGGCCGTCCCGGCTGGAACTGGAATGGCTCGCCTCACCTCGAAGAGCGGAACTGTCAGTCTCCGGTTGTCCTTTTCGACCAATACTTCGGGTATGAACGGATGCGTCGAGTAATTCTGAGCTGCGATCAAGTCACCGAGATAATACAGGATGGCTTGGGTGGTACGCGGCTTGAATGGGAGTTCGATCTCGAGAAGCCGCAGCTGTCTTACAAAGGTCTGGAAGGTGACCATCGCACATAGATCACGGCCCACATTTAGCAGCGTCATGGTCGCATGAGTTTCCGGAAACTCTTGGCATCCGGCCGTTTCAAAGCGGTCGCGGTCCCTTTCCATCGCGTCGCAAATATCAGCATCACGTTGATTCGCTCTCACCCGACATCTCGCCGCGGTGTCGGTAGCGATTCGTTGCCTTTTTTGCACTGGAAGCGTGTATTCTTGCACAAAGATCAGTTTCACCAATTCCTTCGGAAACTTCAGCTGATCGAAATACTGGACAATGTTGGACGGCAGCGGACGCTGCAGCTCCTGGGCGAAGGCCGCATAGTTCAGATTGTTCATCGTGAATGACGTGAACCCGCCATTCACGTTGACCGTTGGATTCACGTTATATGTCGTGAGCCCAAGTACATCGAAATTGAACGTCCCACCGGCAGTCCCGGAAAACGTGGGAGACGCGGCTACGTCTCCGAAGCCCACGAAGGACATCGGTGCACGTTGACTAGCCCGGACCGCATTCAGCAGGATTTGACGATTATTCGATTCAGCGATGGCTTGGTTGTAGGCGTCCGCTTTATGTTCAAGCTCGCCTCGCGTGCAGCCCGTAGGGCAAGCCAACAACGTCATCAAAGCAGCTGCACGAAATGCTGATCGACCCTGACATTTCAATTGAAAGCGCACCGTCCCCTCCTGTAACCCAAAATATCTACGTTGCGTTCATCACAACCGCGAGTCAACGGCCAGTCAGTGGATAAGCTGCCGGCATGCCGGTGTTTGGAGAGAGCATGGCACTCCTCGCAGCATGAGCGGCGAGTCCCGGCTCCGCGGCCAGTCGCTTGCCAATTCTACCGAAGCGTGTATCGTTACTGCCGTCGTTTCATAAAACCTACTTTGTACGTTCGTAAGCATATTGCCGAGCGGCATGCCGTTGATGGATGCTCCTCTAAAACCACCCTCTCAGCACGAAGCTATTGGAGCTTTTCTGATGTCTGTGGACGAGTTCATCGACAGAGCCCCCTCCCAACCTGAAGACGGAATTGGCCTTGCGCTCTCTGGAGGCGGCTACCGTGCAATGGTATTCCACGTCGGAGCACTGATGCGACTGAACGAGCTATCGCTGCTGCGCAAAATCAAACGGATCTCTAGCGTGTCCGGCGGATCGATCACTGCTGGGATACTCGGTTCTAACTGGAACAAGCTCAACTTCCAAAACGATGTTGCAACCAACTTTGACATCGTCATCAACCAAGTCAGAGCGATGGCTGATACCACGATCGACGCGGGCGCGATCATAGGAGGCATCTTGCTGCCCGGGTCCATCAGCGACCGCGTCGCAAAGGCCTATGACGATGTCGCCTTCAAGGGGGCGACTCTTGCGGACCTTCCCGACGACGCCCAACCGGGCAATCCGCGCTTCGTCATAAACGCGACCAACATTCAGACGGCGGCTCTCTGGCGCTTCTCCCGCAACTACATGGGTGATTACAGGGTGGGATTGGTCGACCGCCCGGCCGTTCCGCTTGCGAAGGCCGTGGCTGCGTCTTCGGCGTTTCCTCCAATCCTGTCCCCGTGCGAGCTCGACATCTCGCAAAACGTCCTAAACACCCCAGGCGCGGACCTTCACCGCGAGCCTTACACGAAGACGGCAATCCTGAGCGATGGCGGAGTGTACGACAATCTCGGTCTGGAGACGATTTCCAAGAGATATGCGACTTTACTTGTGAGCGACGCGGGACAGAAAATCGCTCCCGAGCCTGATCCGCACCGGGATTGGGCCCGCCACTCGTTACGCGTGCTTGATACGGTAGACAACCAGGTTAGGAGTTTGCGCAAGCGACACCTGATCGACTCGTTCGAACGGAAAGACCACACGGGTACGTATTGGGGGATTCGCACGACGTTCGCCGACTACAAGCTCGGCCAGGATCCGCTCGGATGCTCGACACGCAATCCGGTCCCACTCGCCGAGGTTCCGACCAGGCTAGAGGCGATGCCCAGAAACCTGCAGGACCGACTGATGAATTGGGGTTACGCGATCTGTGATGCGGCGCTGCGTGCACATATTGATCCGGTGTTGCAGACAAAGCTCGGCGTGAGCATACCCCCTCCAACGAAGTTTCCATTTGCTGGAGGATATTGATGATGCGCGAGCTCATCCCCCCTGCGTTCCGGCGCTTGCGCGTCTATGCGTTCGATCCTTCCGCCTCGACGGACTTGCGCACTGCCACCATGAACGCGGCAGTGATGAAGGTGCCTTGGGAAGAGCTCGAAGCCGGCCCCAAGGGCGAATACCTCGAGGTGATCGACATAGACCCGGCGAGTGATGCGTTTTACGAGCCCGTTAATCTAAACTCACCGCAACTGCTCGCGCAGGATGGGCACGCTCCATCGGAAGGCAATCCACAATTCCATCAACAGATGGTCTATGCGATCGGCATGACGACGATTCGCAATTTTGAGCGCGCGCTCGGTCGGCGGGTCCTTTGGGCATGGAGATGGGCGCGAAGGGACGATGTGACCGCATATAGAAGCAGAACTTACATCGGCAAACTGCGCATCTATCCACATGCGCTGCGCGAGGCCAACGCATACTATAGTCCGCAAAAGCGAGCTCTCTTGTTCGGCTATTTCCGGGCGAGTGGCGAGGACGTTGGCAACAACTTGCCGGGTGGCATGATCTTTTCCTGTCTATCGCACGACATCATCGCACACGAGATGAGCCATGCCATTCTCGACGGCATGCATAGGATGTATCTTGAACCCAGCAACCCGGACTCGCTAGCCTTCCATGAGGCGTTTGCCGATATCGTGGCTCTCTTGCAGCACTTCACGATGCCAGAGGCCGTAAAGAACCAGATCGGAAGGCTACGCGGCGATCTTTCGCAGCGCTCGCTGCTCAGCAATCTTGCGCTCCAGTTCGGCCAGGCCATCGGCAACTACGGCGCTCTTCGTGACGGCATCGACAAGATAGATCCCAAGACCGGTCTTCCGGACGCGCGCGCGATTAGGCAGGTGGCCGAGCCGCACGAGCGCGGAGCCATCTTGGTGGCCGCCGTCTTCGATGCATTCCTAACCATCTATCGTACGCGTGTGGCGGACCTGGTCCGGATGGTGACCGGCGAGGGTGAACGTTTCCCGGACCGGGATCTTCATCCGGATCTATTGAACCGTCTGACCGCGGAGGCAAACAAGACGGCAGGGCACGTCCTGCGCATGTGCATCCGCGCGCTCGACTATCTTCCGCCCGTCGACGTGACCTTCGGCGACTTTCTGCGCGCGGTCGTCACGGCAGATAGTGATCTCGTCGCTGACGATGACCGCGGATACCGCATCGCCTTCGTCGAAGCGTTCAGGAGAAGAGGCATCTATCCCCGGGATTGCCGTTCGTTGGCAGTTGATAGCCTCTTGTGGGGTGAGCCGGACGAGGACGTGGCTCTGGGATGGCTGGACGGGATCGACACGAGCCATAAGGAGAGCCGCGAGGATCTCTGGAAGCAGGCCATCGATAACGCAGGCGTCTTCTATGGACGACTGAAGGACCGAAGCAGGCTACCTGCAGAAACTTTGCGCAAGATGGGCTTGGCCCTGGATGACGACGCGCCCAAGACTATCAGGCGTTCGATCAAGGAAGGCGGAGCGCCCGCATTCGACGTCCAATCGGTCCGAACCACCCGCCGCATCGGTCCCGATGGCGAGGAACTTCCGCAGCTTGTGGTCGAGATCGTCCAGGAGCGGCGGGGCTTCAGCGACGCTGAGGAGCAATCCAATGCAGATGCATCCGGGCATCGATCGCGTGGGGCGGACTTCACCTTCCGCGGTGGATGCACGCTCGTCATCGACCTTCATTCCGGCAGAGTTCGATACATCGTCAGCAAGGACATTCTGAGCGCATCGAGACTTGAGGCGCAGAGGCGCTTTCTGTTCGAGCGCGAGTCGGAGTCGCTCGGGGCCACCTATTTCGGCCTCGATTCCCGCGAAGAGCCGTTCGCCTTTCTGCACCGAAATGGATAACGCTATGTTGAGCGCACCCAAAAAGGCCGCAACGCCGAAGAAGAACGCGAAGGAAAAGCCAGCAGGCATAAGGCGGGGCGGCAAGAAAGGAGCAGGGGCCGCCCCACACTCCGATAACGTCGTCGAGAATGAGGGTGGTCCGGCCACGGCAACGAGCTCGGCGAGAGCCAGACCCCGCCACATCTCCGTCCGCATGTACAACAATATTCTTGGTGACTGCTTCCTGATCAGGATCCCCGCTGGACCGGAACGTGACGTGAAAATCCTGATCGATTGCGGAGCGCTTCAGGGAATGCCTTCGGCGGCGGAGATCATGAATGAGATCGCCGCTGACATAGCCGAGACAACGGGGTCTCGCCTGGACGTCCTGGTGATTACTCACGAACACTGGGATCATCTGTCCGGGTTCTACCAGGCTCAGGACATCTTCAAGAGCTTCGAGATCGACGAACTCTGGCTTGCCTGGACTGAGGACGACAAGGATGCTGACGCAGCAAGGATCCGCGCCCGACGGCAAAAAGCGCTGCAGTTGCTGCTCACGCTCGACAAGCATTTCGGGCCAGCCGCCGTCCCAGAGGAAGACGAGGAGGAGACGACCAGAGCGCCCAGGGCCGGAGGACAACGCGATGAAGTGAGGGAGTTGCTTGCATTTACCGGTCAGTCGCCCGGCGCGGCTGCCTCAAGGATGGACACCGGAGCCATCCTGACCATGCTTAAGGGGCTCGCCAAGAAGGTCCGGTACTTCACGCCAGGCGCCGATCCGATTCCGCTACCCGCCGACGTTCCGGTACGAGCATACGTTCTCGGGCCTCCCAAGGACACCAAGTTGCTCCTCCGCAGCAATCCACGAAAGGGAGAGGTCTACCTGTCCGACGAAAGCGACGGGCTCGGTGTCTATTTGGCGGCTGCCGTACAGCTGGAGAAGGAAGCCATTTCACTCGATGCCGATGAAGCGAGGGCCATCGAACTCTCGATGCCATTCGACAACCAGCACTTCCGTCGGCTTTCGGAGATTGAAGGGGAACAGAACCAGGCATATTTTTCTGAACGACAAGAATGGCGGCGGATTGATCGCGATTGGCTCGGCGCCGCGGAACAGCTGGCTCTGAAGCTTGATTCCGATACCAACAACACCAGCCTAGTTCTCGCTTTCGCGTTTGGAAGCAAAACTGATCCTCGCGTGTTGCTCTTCCCAGGTGATGCGCAGGTCGGAAACTGGGAGTCTTGGCAGCAATACGTTTGGCCGAGCGGCTCCAAGCGAGAGGATCCGACCGCCATTGACATACAAAAACTTCTCGCCGCGACAGTGCTGTACAAGGTGGGCCATCACGCCAGCCACAACGCGACACTGCGGGCCAACGGCCTTGAGCTAATGACTCATCCAGCTCTTGTCGCAATGATCCCGGTGAGAGAGGAATTCGCTCGCAAAACCAAGCACTGGAACATGCCGTTCCCCTCTCTGCTGGCACGGCTTCTGGAAAGAACAAAGGGAAGAGTCTTGCGTGCAGACAAGTCTCTGGATGATTTGAAGGCTGACCGAGATCGCCGCCAGGACAAGCCAGGCGAGCTCAGTCGGGAAGACTGGGAGAGTTTCTTTTCGCGTCTCAGCTTTGGCCCCAAATCGGCTCATTCAGGCGTTGCGCCACTGTACGTGGAGTATTGCCATTCGCTTGAAGCGCACACTCCGCAATGAACAAGTACGCAGCAAATATCATTCATGTTTGATGCGCCATTTCTGCTCTTGTCGGGAATATTTGCATTTTTTCGGCGCCGATGGCGAAGTTGACCTTTTGGGTGGCATTTCTGGCACCTTGATAGCGACCGGCTAAGCGAATTTGTTCGTGGCTCACAACCGATCGACGACTGCCGGCACACGGGACGAAGTCGTGATTGCTGGCGGCGACGTCCTAGTCAAACGCATCCGGATTGCAGACCTGAGACTTTGGATTGCGCGCTTCACGATCCCGCGTTGCTCTTCACAAGGGAGGTTGATAACTCTTCGGCTTGTCGTCACGCTTGCATACTGGACACGAATTATCCACGGGTAGCGAAGGGCCGTTAAGGGCATCGGGTCGACCTCGGGCTCGACCCGATGGCAATGATCTGGGGGATCTGAGATTGAAACTTCCGGGCACGATTAAGCTTTGGCCGCACCAGGCAAAGGCGGCCAAGATGGCCGCGGCTTACCTCGATGCGACTGTCCAAGGCCACAACCAAAAGAAGGCCGCGCTCGTGAATATTCCGACCGGGGGCGGAAAGACCGCGGTCATCGGAACCATCGGCCACTGGCATCCGAAGGTCGACGTTTTACTTGTCGTTGCGCCACGAAGCGCGATCCGAGATCAGCTTGCGCGGGAGTTGGGCGGCCACCGGGGATTCTTTCTCCGCAGCGGTCTCGGGCCGAATGAGCTTCCCAAGACAGTGCTGGCGATCAGGTCGAGCAGTGATCTTCCGAAAACGATCGCCTCGGGCACCATCCTCGTCTCGACCATCCAGCTCGTCAACGATATGGCAAGAAACAGAGCGTCCGATGCGAGCTATGATCGGCTTCGAAAGGGATGCGACGTCGTCATCGTGGACGAAGGACACTACGAGCCCGCCAACGCGTGGAGCCTATCAATACGCGGGCTGGGCCTGCCGACGATACTCGTCACGGCGACTCCTTACAGGAATGATCTGAAACCGTTCGAATTCGATCACACCCATGTTCACGTGTCGCGCTATTCCGAGCTGCTGGCCGACGGCTTCCTTCGTGACGTCGAGATCTCGCCGGCTCCTCCACAATCGGCGCGCAGCCCTTCCACTTTCGTCGATACAGTCTTGAAGCACTTCATCGCCCATTACGGCGAAGGTCCGAGCGAAGGTCGAAAGCTGATCGTGCGATGCAGGTCCAAGGAACAGATCGAACGTATCGGCGAGCTCATGCGAAAACACCCCGACGGCTCCGGCGGGGTACTCTGCCTGCACGAGGCCTTCACGAACGATCCTCAACGTCTTTGGGAGCGACGTCAGCCCTCCGATCCCGAAGCCGCCGGCGCGCCCGCTATCTGGGTGCACCAGCATAAGCTTCTGGAAGGCGTGGACGGACCGAGTTTCCGCGCGCTCGCCTTCTATGGAGTCCTCGGCTCAGCCCGCGCACTCGTTCAACAGATCGGACGGGTAATCCGCAATCCGCAAAAGGACCTGGTCGAGAAGGCGCTATTGATCGACCACTCGGAAGGCGTCATCGCCGATATGTGGAGGCGGTTTCGGGAATATGACGCTACGATAGACGAGAAGAATTTGAAGCTTGGTCTCGACGACTTCTCCAAGAGCTTCGAAGCGAACCTCCCGCCGGTAGTCTACGCCGCCGGCAATTCCGTAGACGCTTCGGCTTCAACATGACAGAAGCCGACGTGCGGCGCTCGCTGCGACTTCCCCTTCGCTGCCATCTCTATGAAGTCCTTCAACGCGGGGCTATGAAAGGTCTCGCGGCCGTCACCCAGGAACGCTTGGTGGAGGCAGAGTACCCTTTTCAAATGATTGTAAGTACCGACCATGAACTGCTAGTTCTATTCGTGAAACTCGGAACGTCTCCTCTGCTCGCGGAGCACTTTTTCATCGAACGCGAACTGCACGCGTTCGTCGCCAGAAAGGTCGGCTCGGTTATAGCGGTGCTTGACACGTCAAGGGCTGGTCTCGAATCGCGCGCGAGGCTCGTCGTCGGGCGCCCCCTGTCCCCGCAAGCGAATGGGTCGGTTGCTGAGCAAAAGCCCGGATACCCGCTTGGTTGAGATAGTTTCTCGCAACGCGGCGTTGGGACCGTCTGCCGTGCGACGCAGATCCGCGACGGCCGCCTCGTTGGAAGAGACCCCACCGGCACTCGACGAATTTCAGTTCATGGCCTCCTCAATCATAGCAGCCGACTCGAAGTCGGACGATATCGATAGTTTCTCGTTCCGCTCGGTCGGATTCGGGATGGGACGAATTTCGGACGAGTCGGTTCGACGGACGCTCGAGCTGTGGAGCGATTGGACCCAGTCGCTGATCGCTGCGGCATCGGATGCCACGCGAGTGCAACACGCATATCTGGACCGTTTTGCTCAGCCGCTTGACGGTCCGCCGCAGAACCCATGGCCCAAGAGCGTGCTTCTCGACTTGGATGAAGCCAGACAGCTTTTTCTGTCCCATCCGGACGAAGGCGCGATGGAGATCGAGGACGTTTGTCTCGATTGCAAGCGATCGCGCGGTGGTGCTCCTGACGATCCTCGCACCTTCCGCATGATGGCCAATGGTCAAGAGTGTCGCGGGACCGTGACGTTCGATCGCGCCAAAGAGGAATATATCCTTGAATCGGTCGACCTCGCGCGTCTCTACCGATACGCCGAAGGAACGCGCCAGGGCACATTGTTGGACTTCCTAAACGCCCGCCAGGCGTTCACCGTTATCCCGGAGACGCCAGAAGTTATCTACTCCGAAAGCGGCTTCTTCGATCCCAGACTGGGGCTAGGCCGACGGTTTGATCCGGCAGCTCTCGGACTCGACGACATGATCCAGCAGGTCCCGGCGCTGCGTGCCTGCACGTCCGAAAAGGGAGCCAAAGCGAGCGCTCTACCGAGCGGGTGGCCAGGCAACTCGGTGTTCGAATGGATCGATCGAAATGTAGCCGACCTGCTGCCCGACGCGGACTTGGTGCTGTGCGACGATGGACGGTTCGAGTGTTGCGATTTCCTCCTTGTGGGTCGTCGAGGAAACCGCGAAACCGTCCTCATGGTTCATGCAAAGGCTTCCGACGGATCTTTCGTCTCCGCGTCGGCGCTTCACGAGGTCTGCGCGCAGGCAGCGAAGCAAATCGGCACTATCGGTCAGTTCAGTCCCGTCGAGCCGAAGCAGGTCGGGCTCTGGAGTGGCGCGTGGGAAGGACCGGGAGGAGAAGGAGCCGTCGACTTGAGATTGCGACTCTGTCAAGGAGGGTGGAGCGGCCTCGACGGCCCGGCCATCTGGTCGCGACTGCGTGCGCTCCTTCTGAGTCAGAGTACTGAACGCGAGGTCGTCATGGTGCTCGGAGCGGCGCTCGATCGGGATCGGCTGTTCGACCAAGCCCGAAAGACCAAGCCGCCGGCACCCGCCATCCATTGCATCCACCTTCTACGGTCGACCATGGCCGCGGCGGCGAGCGTGAATGCTAGATTGAGAGTGCTCTGCGGATGAAGGGTACCGGGTACCGTCGTCAAGATGATGTATTCAGCGGCGAGGTTGACATCGTATCTGCCGCTTTGTGCTTGGCTTGCGGTGCACGGACGATTCCGGGGACTTCCTTGTAGGGCGCGGCCTTGTGGTGGCGCTTCGAGCGCTTCGATTTCGGCAAGAGCGGCTTCACAGTGTTCCGCATCGCGGGGTTCTTCCCAGACCGAAGGCCCCTACTCTGCCGCATCAAGGACGCGCTCAATCCGGCTTCGCGTTTCGCGCGCCGTGCGGTTGATCGTCGTCCATAGCCGTACCGACCTTGGGCTTATTGGGCGCGGCCTTATCCGTGTTGCGCCTGGCCTCGCTGATGGCACAAATAATGTCCCACTCATGTTGATCCGTACCTGTAGGCGACGGAGGCACGAAGACCGTAGTAAGCGATGGCGTCCTCATTCGGGACGGCTTTTAGCGCTTGGTCCGTCTTGGAGACGCTGTCGTAATGTTCGTAGAGCTTTGACAAATCGTCGTGCCGGTCTAACCCGAAATGATAAGCAAAATCGGACCGGCCGGTGAAAGATACGGAGTCGAATGCGCCGAGACCATTTGTGCCGACGAGAACGTTCGTACACATCAGCATATATTCTGCACCGTAGGCACCAGCCGGGAGCGACACGTCAGGTGTCGCCGTGTTCAGGAGCCAGGCTGCTTTGGGGCCCAACCGATCTCCAACGCGTTCCTGACCTCGTCGGCGACCTTGACGTTTTCGCCGAAATAACTCCCTGCCACTGTAGAAGCCGGAATGCTGAGATAGCCGACCAACTTGTCTTTGGCCTTTTCGGTGTCGATGCGGGCCCGAATCTCCTGAACCTTGCACTGGATCGGTTCGCGCATCTCGGATCGTGCGCAATAGCAAAATTCACCGACGCATTCTGTCACGTTATCTGCGCGTGGTGGTTGGGCGAGTGCGCCAACTTGGTATTGCGCAGCAAATATCATTCATGATTGATGCATTATTCTTGCTCTTATCGGGAGACTTTGCATTTTTTCGGCGCGCGACGGCGGTGGTGACCTACTGGTTGGCTTTCGGGCACTTTGATAGGCAGCTCACCGAATTTGTTTCTGGCTCGCAACGGTCGAAGGCTATGGGCATACGGGACGAAGTCGTGATGCTGGCGCCGAGGTCCTCCTGGAACGCATCCGGATTGCTCGCCGCCAACTTGCTCAGCTCCAATTCATGTCCGCCTTGGACGAGGGCAACTTAGACAAAAACTCCGGTAAAAACATGCCGCCCCCTTGCTACCTAGGCATGTACGGTAGGAACCTGTATCAATTCGGACTGTCTATATGTGGGTGGGGGGGGACATTTATATCAATGGCCGGCTTGTCATTTGAGATCCTTATTGATGACGCTCTTGCCGGAATCACTTCCGTTTCTCAGCTCACCACCTTAGTAAACAAGCAGGTTCTTAGCTTAATCAATGATTACGAGGACGCCGAGTGGCGGTATCCCAAGTTCCAGAGTTATCTCTGGGACAACATAGCTCAAACCGCCTTGTCGCAGAGAGAGCGATCCGCGCTTGTGGACCAAAGCCACAGCAGCCTTATAGCGGCCGCTCAGAACCTCAGATTGACTGACAAGGATGAGGTTGGCCAAGGCAGCGAAATAGCAGAAGTGTTCTTGTATGGATTGATGCGCCATCGCTTCGGCGCACTATCCTGTCGTTACGAAGATATTTTACAAGCAGAATGATCAGGATAATGCCAAGGGGGCAGACAGCGTTCATATCGTGGTGAATGGCGACGACTTTACACTCTGGTTCGGCGAAGCGAAGTTCTACAACTCTATAGCGGACGCAAGGCTAGACGCGGTCGTGACCTCCGTCTTGAACTCGCTATCAACCGATAAGCTGAAAAAAGAAACGCGATCATAACCAGTGTCTCAGACCTGGATGGGCTACCGATCGCTGCGGGACTTCGCGACAAGATCAAAGCCGCTTTAGACAATCGCGAATCGATCGACAATCTGAAAGCGAAAATTCATATTCCGATCCTTTTGCTGCAATAATGTGCTACGATGGCAACTGCAAAGGAATTGTCGAAGAATTACAAAGCAGAGATAGCTGCATTCCACAAAGAAAGGGCAGAGTCTTACTTTTCAAAGCAGCTCGCAAAGTCGGGTTCAGTTCACAAATACGATGATCTTAACTTCCTCATCATACTGTTTCCGGTTCCAAGCAAGAAGAAGATCGTCTGTCTCTTATACAC
>NZ_JBBIAM010000184.1:0-13118 GCF_054185185.1 Bradyrhizobium sp. UFLA05-153 | reverse complement strand
GATACAGTAATGCAAGACCGCATAACCAGGTCGATGAAACCTCTTGCACCGCACGGCCGGACCATACAGTTGGGTCAGTCGCGTCGTTTTCGGCCGGTTGGCTGGACGTCTGCTTATCCCGTGCGCCGTGACAAGGCGGCGCTTTCCAGTGGGTGCAAACCCCACCCGGCAACCGCTCCAGCCGGAAGCAACCGGAGCAGCTATGGAGGTGACGAAGTGGCTGAAGCCTTCGGATAGCGTGTCACGATATACGGTGACCGCGCGAGTGTGCAGGCCGTAATGCGAATGAACGCCGAGCAAGCCTCGAAAAGGACGATGCATGGGCCGACCTGACAGGGATATCAGGGAAGGCTGACACGACTGGGGCGAAGTGAGCGAAGCATATCTCCAGTCGCTGTGCCGGGGTAGTGGCGACAGCATGTACACAAGGAAAGCGTACGCAACACGGGAGGCCCCACGACGTGGTCAGGGATGACAAACCGGAGGCCCGCGAGGGACAGGCCGGGCGCCGTGGGGATGCGGAGGGGTTCGTAGTACCGGTGAAGCCGGGTAACGCCGGTGGAGGGAAGGGACCTCAGTTCAAGACGAACGCAAGACGTAGTGAGGGACCTGGGGATTGGGCAACCTATCAACTCCGAAGAGTGTTCAGAAACTGCAGACGGCGTTGCACGCGAAAGCGAAGGCAGAAGCCGGTTACCGCTTCTATGCCCTGTACGACAAGATCAGCCGGGAAGACATCTTGGCCCATGCCTATGCTCAATGCCGCTCCAACAGGGGCGCACCGGGCGTGGACGGTCAGGACTTCGCGGACATCGAAGCGTGCGGGGTGCAGCGGTGGCTTGGCGAACTGGCGCTTGCGCTCAGGCAGGAGACGTATCGACCGGATCCGATCAGAAGAGTGTACATACCGAAGGCCAATGGCAAACTCAGGCCATTGGGCATCTCGACCGTGCGGGATCGGGTCTGCATGACGGCAGCGATGCTGGTGCTGGAACCGATCTTTGAGGCCGATCTTCCACCGGAGCAGTATGCCTACCGTCCCGGGCGAAATGCCCAGCAGGCGGTGGTCGAGGTGGAAGCGCAGCTGTTTCGCGGCCACCCGGAAGTCGTTGACGCCGACCTCGCGGACTACTTCGGGAGCATTCCGCATGCCGACCTTCTCAAGTCGGTAGCGCGCCGGATTGTTGATCGGCGCGTGCTGCATCTGATCAAGATGTGGCTGGAATGCCCCGTGGAAGAAACCGACGATCGAGGAAGGAAGACACGGACGACCGAGGCACGGGACAAGCGGAGAGGCATCCCGCAAGGCTCACCGATCTCACCACTGCTGGCGAACATCTACATGCGCCGGTTTGTGTTGGGATGGAAGATGCTCGGGCTGGAGCAAAGCCTCGGCTCTCGCATCGTGACCTATGCCGACGACCTCGTAATCTTGTGTAGGCGAGGCAAAGCTGAAGAGGCCTTGTCGCGACTGCGCGAAATCATGGGAAAGCTGAAGCTTACGGTCAATGAGGAGAAGACACGAATCTGCAAGGTCCCGGAAGAGGAGTTTGACTTCTTGGGCTACTCGTTCGGGCGGATGTACTCAGCGAGAACCGGCCAGGCGCGCCTGGGATACCGGCCATCGAAGAAGAGCATCAAGCGCATGGTGCAAACCATTCATGCGCTGACGGGCCGAACGGGGACATGGCAAGAAACTACAGAGCTGGTGGGTAAGTTGAACCGCACGTTGCGCGGATGGGCGAACTACTTCAGTGTAGGCACCGTCAACAAGGCGTACCGAGCGATCGACAACTACACCGCGGTGCGGTTGCGCCGGTGGTTGCGTTCCAAGCACAAGGTCAGGCGACGCAAGGGCGGGACTTATCCACTCTCGCACCTCTACGGGCACTTCGGGCTCGTACGCCTAACTGCGCTTGGTCGCGACGTGCCGTGGGTGAAGGCTTGAAGTCTTGTCCGAGAGCCGGATGCGGGAAATCTGCCTGTCCGGTTCGATGAGCGGGATGTGGAAACGGAGCCAAGGGTGAACTACTAAGGCACCGCCAGACGAAAGAGGCGGCCAACAGATATGTTCAGCCTACCGCCACCGCGCCACATCTCGACTCTACCCGATAGCGGCGGAATAGCAGACATCCATCAACCGCCGCTTGGGGCCAATTTCGGAAGTCGGTCTCTCATTCGATCACCTCGTCGGCGCGGGCAAAAGCGGCGGCACGTCGAGGCCGAGCGCCTTCGCCACGATCAGGTTAACCAGGAGGTCGAACTTGGTCGGCTGCTCGACCGGAAGATCGGCAGGCTTCGCCCCCGCAAAAATCTTGTCGATTAAGTCGTCGGCGCGCCGCCGAAGTCGATGAAGGCCAGCGTGCCGACGCGGGTCGAGAATTCGATTCCTATTTTTCGTAGCCGACGTACCAGATGCCGATTACCTTGCCCGATGCGTCCTTGATCGGGTCATAACCGGTCACGTACGGTTTGCCGAGGATGTCGACTTCGCCGTAGAAAGCCTCACCTTTGTTGACATTCACTATCGCTTTTCCCTTAGGGTCCAGGATGGTCCCAAGCGCCCGGCCCTGTACGCTGCCCGGCACGTTGGTGGATACGCGGACATAATCATCACCAGACTTTACGAAAAGCGTAGCCGTGCCGCCGGCCTCAGCCTTGACCTTGTCGACAATCGTGAAGTCGTTGTTCACCTTGGTTGAGCCAAAATACAAGCCCGGGGTCGTCTTGTCGGCTGTCTTATCGGTTCCCTCGGCCTTGGGCGCGCCCAATTTCGCCGTCTCTTCCTTCAATATCGCCATGGCCTTCGCGACTTTTGGGTCCGTTTGCGCGTTCCCGGGACTCGTCATGAGCGTGGACGTTGCGACGAAGCAACCAGCGGCCAGGAGACCAACAAGAAAGCTCTTGCGATTCATGTGAGTGGGCTCCTCTATGAGAGACGTTGCGAATATCACAGTCTGCGAAGGGCAATTTTGATGCAAATCAACGGGGCCGAAGCGTCGGGCCGATCAGCTCGAAGGTACGACGCCGGCAATGAACTCAAGGCCCTTCAAGACGGCGTATGAGCTTCAGGACATGATCGTCAAACAATCGAAGGCCCTTCACGGTCCGTGGCCTGCCGGAATGACACTGTTCGTATTTGACGATGCCTATGGATGGACCGCGAGCATTAGCCGACCGGTTTCAGAGGGAGATAACTTCTATCGCACCTGCACGCTTGATCTGATCACAAGGCTCAGGGCCAGATACGATCTCGACGCATCTCGCCTGTCTGAGCCGGGTGATACATTATTTGCGTCGTCATCAAACCCAAGGAGATCGACATGGCCAAAGGCCAGCAAAGAAGCAATCGGGAAGCCAAGAAACCTAAAAAAGAGAAGATCAAGGTAATTGCCGCTGCGCCAAGCCAAAAGGCCGCAGCATGGCAGCCGACCCTCGCTTCCGGCAAAAAGAAATAGAACTGCTCGCGTAATCTGACGCGCTGCCAAAACCCATCTGATCGGTCCGAAACCAGCGGGTGGTGAATGCTGCGCGATCCTCATTGTACAAATACACCGCTCCGCTTCGTGGACGCCAAAAAAAGAAGTGCGATAGGTACGAAAGACCGTTTCGAGCCACCCCGGCATCAATGTCCGCTTTGAGTCGATATTTTTGAAAGGCGCTAGCGCGATTGAGATCTCATCGAGCTTTCGTTCGCATGTTCTATCGCCCTAGCTCGACGTGTGATCTCCACAACGTCGTTTGGGCCATGTCCGGTTATCGAGTATTTCCAGAAATGCGGGCCTGCCTTAAATGGCATCGCTTGCGCCACGATCTCCGAAGATTTCGCAAATTCTTAGCAAGTTCAGATACTATTCCCGTCGGTCTTCCTTGTTTGGAATACGACCGTTCCGTGATCCGAGCCAATTATGACCCCTTAATCCTTCGTCAACGAGCACCTGCAACGACATCATGACGATCTTCATCGTCCGGCATATTACAACATATCTGTACAAGCGCGCGATAAGGCTCGGCCGGCATCAATTGATGGCACGCCCGAGGGACAGTTTTGATCAACGACTGATCAATTTTTCGCTCGATGTAACGCCCAAGCCCTCAGAGGTGAGATGGCTTCACGATGTCTTCGGGAACTGCGTTGCGCACGTCGATTTTGACTGTCTGAGCGATCACTTGCGATTCGAGTGTATCATCAAGCTCGATCACACTCCGGAGAACGCCCCGGACTTTAGAATTGAAGACTACGCGAAAGACCATCCATTCGCGTATCATGAGGATGAAGCGTCTGACCTGGCACCGTATGTTCAAAGATGGTTCTCCGACCCGGAAGATCATATCGGCCGATGGCTGAACACGTTTCTCACGCGCGGAACGAGACGCCCGACGGGCCAGGTCTTGATGACGCTCAACGAAGCAATCTCGGATGGATTCGCGTATGACCGCCGCACGGCGCCGGGAACTCAAAGTCCTTCTACAACACTTGAACTCAGGAAAGGCACCTGTCGGGACTTTGCCGTTCTGATGATTGAAGCCGCACGCACTTTGGGTTTTGCCGCGCGCTTCATCACCGGCTACATCTACGTGCCGGATCGCGACGGACCGACCTGGCTGGGAGGGGGAGCCACCCATGCCTGGTGCCAGATTTACGTCCCCGGTTCCGGCTGGGTCGAGTTCGATCCGACCAATGGGATCGTCGGAAACCGAGATCTGATCCGCGTTGCGGTGGCCAGGGTCCCGAGCCAGGCCATCCCCTTGTTCGGCACGTATTGGGGGGATCGCGAGGATGAGCTTGGGATGAATGTGGAAGTCAACGTCAAAACAGCGTCGGCTTTTTAGATTAGTAGGTATTGCTCAACGAAATGGCAGGAACCCAAACACCGCCAGCGCGTCGGGATTTGCGCGTATTTGCGCTCACAAGTGTGTTAGCATACACGAGATCGAAGCAATGGAGCCGATCTAATCGACTTTGGAGGACGCTGAGTGAGAATCCGGGTCGGCTATGAGATGATCTATGACTTTCCGCAGCCCACCCCCATGATCATGGTCTTAGGCACTCATTTTAGCCGGGCATCAGATGTGATCGTGCCCGATTATCTGACCACCGACCCCTCAGTTTTGATCTCCCCATACCGCGATGGCTTCGGCAATTGGTGCAGCCGTATCGTTGCTCCAACCGGTCAAATGCGCCTGGCGGCTGATGGTATCGTTCGCGACACTGGTCAGCCGGACGTCATTGTGCCCTCGGCTTCGCAACACGCGGTCGAGGACTTGCCAGCAGAGACGATCGTGTATCTTCTTGGCAGTCGCTACTGCGAGACTGATCGGCTTTCCGATGTTGCATGGAAGCTGTTTGAGCAGACAACGCCAGGTTGGGCGCGAGTCCAGGCGATTTGCGATTTCGTTCACAACCACATCGCGTTCGGTTACGAGCACGCGCGCGCGACCATGACGGCGTGGGAAGTGTTCAACGAGCGCAAAGGCGTCTGCCGCGACTACGCGCACCTTGCCATCTCGTTCTGCCGCTGCATGAACATTCCAGCGCGATATTGCACCGGCTATCTCGGTGACATCGGCATGCCGCCGCCGTACGCCGCCGGGGATTTTGCCGGCTGGTTCGAGGCCTACATCGGCGGCCGCTGGTACACCTTCGACGCGCGCAATAACATGCCGCGGATCGGCCGCGTGCTGATCGCCCAAGGTCGTGATGCCGCAGACGTTCCAATTACCCAGACGTTCGGGCCAAACACACTTGTCAGCTTTAAAGTTTGGACCGATGAGCTCGTGTAAATGGTCGGGGTTGTGGCAACCTCGTCCATTTTGGATTATGAATCGCCAGAGAGCATGTCCGCACTGACGAAGGTGCCTTACTAGTTTCTGAAAGTCTCTGCGGTGAACCGGAGCAGATAGAGCGACCAGCCTGTGCTGGAGGGCAATAGGGTGCACTGCATCACAGCGTAGCGGCCGTAAACTTTAAAGGTAGACACATGTCATATGCCTATAAGCTGAATGAAGACGTTTGCCACCAGCCCCAAGGGCCGCAAGGACGTGCCGCGACTGATCCACCAATGATGTACACCATCGTTCAACTTATGCCCATCGAGGCAGATGGACGTCTTAGATACCGCATCAAGAGCAAGTCGGAGAATATCGAGCGAGTCGTTACGGAAGATCAGCTTTCGTATTCTCAGTGATTTAGCGCGCTCGGTGACAGTGGGAGTCTAGTCGTGCTGAATGATCGAGAAAATATCCTGAGCGCGCTCCGCGAAAAGCCCACTCAAAGTCTACGAAATCATGAAACGCGCCAACGTCGTGAATGAGGAAGCTTGCCAATCTCTCCTATTGAAAATGCGAGACGAAGGCTTGGTGAAGTTCGATATCCACAAAGGGCGATGGCTCATCGGATGTTGAGCGAAATTGCAGCGTCCGTCCGGCGCTGATCAGGGGAGCCGCGCTTTCCTACCTGCGCACCAAGCTGGACTTGCGCCCCGACTGATTCCAATCCAGCTTGCCGTTTGGCATGCACTCGCAGGGCCTCCGAAATGTTCACAAGTCCGCTACTCACGCGCACTCAAGTGGAGCTGATGCAAATCGACACCGTCGCAAAAAGAAGGCCGCGTAAGCGGCTAGCCAGTTCTCCTTATCTTGAGGAGTCGGCGTAGCCGGCGTTCTCGAAGGATGAGGCCCGCAGCCGACTCTCGTCCCTCAAGAAGTCGCGCAGTCGGGCGGTCTTTGGGATGTGACCAGTTGAAAACGGAGATCATTATGTCAGCCAAAGAAGTTAAATTCGGCGTTGATGCCCGCGACAGGATGCTGCGCGGCGTCGACATTCTCAACAACGCCGTCAAGGTGACGCTCGGCCCCAAGGGCCGCAACGTCGTGCTCGATAAATCCTTCGGCGCGCCTCGCATCACCAAGGACGGCGTCACCGTCGCCAAGGAAATCGAGCTTGAGGACAAGTTCGAGAACATGGGCGCTCAGATGGTGCGCGAAGTGGCCTCTAAGGCGGCCGATGCGGCCGGCGACGGCACCACCACCGCGACTGTGCTGGCCGCGGCCATCGTGCGGGAGGGCGCCAAGTCGGTTGCCGCCGGCATGAACCCGATGGACCTGAAGCGCGGCATCGATCTGGCTGTGGACGCCGTGGTCGCCGACCTCGTAAAGAACTCCAAGAAGGTCACCTCGAACGAGGAGATCGCCCAGGTCGGTACCATCTCGGCCAACGGCGATGCGGAAATCGGCAAGTTCATTGCCGACGCCATGAAGAAGGTCGGCAACGAGGGCGTCATCACGGCTGAGGAAGCCAAGTCGCTCGAGACCGAGCTGGAGGTCGTCGAGGGCATGCAGTTCGACCGCGGCTATAACTCACCCTACTTCGTCACCAACGCCGACAAGATGCGTGTTGAGTTCGACGATGCCTACTTCCTGATCAACGAGAAGAAGCTCTCCTCCTTGAACGAACTGCTGCCGCTGCTCGAAGCCGTGGTGCAGACCGGCAAGCCGCTGGTAATCATCGCGGAAGACGTCGAAGGCGAAGCGCTTGCGACCCTGGTCGTCAACCGCCTGCGCGGCGGGTTGAAGGTCGCGGCCGTCAAGGCGCCGGGCTTCGGCGATCGCCGCAAGGCCATGCTGCAGGACATCGCGATCCTGACCGGTGGCCAGGCGATCTCGGAAGACCTCGGCATCAAGCTCGAGAACGTCACGCTCAACATGCTCGGTCGCGCCAAGAAGGTGATGATTGACAAGGAAAACACCACGATCGTCAACGGCGCCGGCAAGAAGGCCGACATCGAGGCGCGGGTCAATCAGATCAAAGCGCAGATCGAGGAGACCACCTCGGACTACGACCGCGAGAAGCTGCAGGAGCGTCTGGCCAAGCTCGCGGGCGGCGTCGCGGTGATCCGCGTCGGTGGCGCGACTGAAGTCGAGGTGAGGGAGCGTAAGGATCGCGTGGATGACGCGATGCATGCGACCCGTGCGGCGGTGGAAGAAGGCATCGTGCCGGGCGGCGGCGTTGCGCTGCTGCGTGCCTCCGAGCATCTCAAGGGGCTGCGCACCAAGAACGACGACCAGAAGACCGGCGTCGACATCGTGCGCAAGGCGCTATCCGCGCCGACCCGCCAGATCGCGATCAATGCGGGCGAGGACGGCTCGGTGATCGTCGGCAAGATCCTCGAGAAAGATCAGTACTCCTACGGCTTCGACTCCCAGATCGGCGAGTACGGCAACCTCGTCTCCAAGGGCATCATCGACCCGACCAAGGTGGTTCGCGTGGCGATCCAGAACGCGGCCTCGGTCGCGGCTCTCTTGATTACCACCGAAGCCATGGTGGCCGAAGTTCCGAAGAAGAACGCAGGCGGCGGCATGCCTCCGGGCGGTGGCGGCATGGACTTCTAAGTCCAACCGTTCAGCAAGCTCAAAAGAAAGAAAGGGCCTGGCAGTGATGCCGGGCCTTTCTGCATTAGCTTAGCTACACGTCCAACTCGGCGACGATAGCTGCACGGAGATGACCGCTCTCCAGGGATCAAGGTCATTCGCGCCAGTTTAACGATCTCAGACTCACTTCCGCTTTCCGCGATCGAACACTACTGCTCTAGTGTGAATCCAACTCGCAAAGTGACCTGGTAATGTCGGACAGACCCATTTTCGATATGGCCTCTCGTTTGCACGACTTCGAACCATTTCATCTCGCGAATGGTCTTTGATGCGCGGGTGATGGCATTTTGAATAGCATCTTCGATACTTTTTTCGGAAGATCCTACGAGTTCTAGAATCTTATAAACGTGATTCTTCATTTCGGTTGCTGGAGAACCTCCGCTGGTGAGCCAGGTGGTTGTTTGGGGCTCGCAGGCGCCACGCTGGGAAGTGTGCGGGTCGGGCGCCGATCATTGGGTTTCTTGACGGGGGCGGCAATCAATCCTTCTCGGATAGCCTGTTTCCGCGCCAGCTTGCGAGCACGGCGAATGGCTTCGGACTTTTCGCGTGCCGCTTTTTCCGAGGGCTTCTCATAAAACCTCGCCCGCTTCATTTCTCTGAACACGCCTTCGCGTTGCAATTTCTTTTTCAGAAATCGAAGCGCCTGCTCGACATTATTGTCGCGAACCAAGACTTGCATTCGTCAGAACTCCTATATTCACTGCATCCTCTTGAAGAGGCGCAGCCCATTCGATTTGGGAATTTCTGCTGGAGATCGATCCTGAGCGACGTGATCAGACCCGCAGGTTTGCCGCGCTGCTCTTGCCGCGCTTCCTGGCGACTTGGATCTGTAAGAAATCTTCTGCCCCTCAGCCAAGCCCGAGAGGCAAGCGCACTCGACTGCGCCGATTATGTACGAAAACGTCTTGGCCGCCATCATCCGGCGCGATGAAGCCGAACCCGTTGAACCACTTCACCGAGGCGGCGTCAATCCACTGTGAAGCCAGCGTATAGTTTCGGAATTGAGCGGGTCTGCGGGAGCTTGCGCCTCGTACATCGCTCGGCATCTGGTGCACTTCAAAGTCCGGCGCTCGAAGCCCGGTCTTCCCGCTACAACCCGCAGAACATCCATCTTGGCTTCGCACATCGGACAAGAAGGCCGCAGCGTCTCGCGAGGCGACAGCTTGTTCGTAAGTTGCGCGTCGGGCATGAGGCACTCCCTTTTTGCGAGGCGGGGTGTCACCGATCGATGCCTTGATGTCACTACGCGGCCGCGGCGCGGCGCATGACTACACAACTCGGCAACGTCAGTCGTGACTTTCTCAAGATCGTAAGGCTTCTCCCATCGCCGCACATGCTGGAAGCGGTCGGGGATGTTCTCGGTGCCGTACCCAGTCGTCATGGTTACGAGGCAGGTCGAACAGATCGTTCAGTTCGCTCCGGGCGGGACCTGGTTGGCGACGACCTAGACAAGTTCAGAATTGCAGCTTGATACCACGTGACTTCACGCAAGTAAGACCTGGTTCTCGGGATGATAGGGAGAGGTGCTAAAGGTGACCCGTAACGGCCAACTTAGGAGAGCTAATCGTATCAAGTTAGCACTCGCGGAGGGTAGATCTGCGTGGGGGATCGGCGTGCAGACCAACTCTCCCGAGGTCGTGGAGATGGCTGCATCTGCTGGTTACGACTTCGTCTATCTCGACTGTGAGCACGGCTCGTTTGGATTCGACGGTCTTGTTCCGCTGATAAGGGCAGCCGAGGCGGCCGGTACAACGCCGATCGTCAGAGTCCCTGATCATGCTCTGAGCTTCATCATGAGAGTGCTTGATGCCGGCGCGATGGGCGTCATCGTGCCTAACATCAAGAGTGCCGCTGAAGCGCGAGCGGCCGTATCAGCCGCTAAGTATCTGGATGGGTCAAACGACGGATCACGTGGTGCATGTCCCGGAACGAGAGCGACCTGGCATCAAGTCGCGGATTGGCAACAATTTTCGGTCGCCAGCAACGCGGATACAACAGTGTGGCTTCTGTTGGAGTCCGTCGAAGCTCTGAAGTCGGCAGGTGAGATCGCGGCAGTGCCCGGAGTCGATGCGATTATGCTTGGGCCGTTCGATCTCGCGCACGCCTTGGGGCTTCCCGGGCGAACTGCACATGAGGCGGTCACTGAGGCGTGCCGTGGCATAGCAACACACGCCAGATCAAATGGCGTCGACGTCGTATGGACCATGTTCGGTTCGAACGCTTCGCCCCAAAAGTCAGATCTGATCAGGTCAATGGACTCCAAGATTGTTGTCGCGGGCACGGATCGCCGAATCCTTATGAACTCGCTCCGGGAGCGCTTGCCGGCCGTCGGCGACGCTCGATAAGCGGAGAGGTAAACGCTATGGATCAAATAGGGCGCTGTCGCGATGCAAATGGCAGACGTCGCGATTTTAAGGAGCGGCTCGCCAAGCCGGGTACGATCGTCGCCCCCGGCGCCTACGATGCGCTGAGTGCGAAGCTGGTGGAGAACGAGGGGTTCGAAGCCGTCTATCTGGGAAGCTATGCAACGTCGGCAGCCCGACTTGCTTCGCCGGACGTAGGATTGGTGACCTTGGAGGAAATGATATCGCACGCATCGACCATCGTTCGCGCGGTGAACGTGCCAGTCGTATGCGATGCGGAGGCAGGGTGGTTCAATTCGGCAAATATTTGGAAGACGGTGGAATCATTCGAGGCAATCGGTGTCTGCGCAATCCACATAGAAGACCATGAGTTCGGCAAACACGCCCCCGTCGCTCCGCGGATGACGCCCTTGGTGGAGGCTGCGGCGCGTATCCGCGCGGCGGTCGAAGCGCGCGCCGATCCGAACTTCCTCATCATAGCCAGGACAGATGCCCTATGGATATCCGGTAGCATGACGGAGGTTGTGGATCGCCTTAAGGCTTATGCTGACGCCGGAGCCGATCTCGTGATGCCGACTCGTGTTTCGCCCGAGCAGGTGCAACACATTCGTGAGCGCGTCTCAGTTCCGATCGTGATCACCGACAAGCCTGGGGTCTCTCTGGCGGCGGAGCGCGAAGCCGGCGCCAAAATGGTGCTCTATTACGGTCTTGCACTGTACGCGGCGTTTTCGGGGGTGCGCAGAGCTCTGAGCGACTTCGCGGAGCGCCAGGATGCCGACGCGATCCCTAATCTCAGATCCGTGATTCCTGACATCGAATCGATGCTCGACTACGGATCTTTCGCTGAACGCGCTCGTCGATATGGGCTGACGTAAGAGCTGGAACTGAAAACATGAATGTTGCTAAAGCCGTCGACGTGATTGTAGTCGGTTCCGGCGCCGCTGGTTTGGTCTCGGCGGTGTTTGCCTCGTTGTCGGGAAGCTCTGTTGCCATTCTGGAAGCCGGGGATGTGCCGGGAGGCACGACAGGTTGGTCGGATGGCGCTTTCTGGGTGCCGAACAATCATTTCCTAAGAGCCAAGGGGTTGGACGATCCGCGAGATGACGCTCTGCGTTTCATGGCCTCCACAGCATTTCCCAGCGAGTACGTCGCTGAGGACGCATATCTCGGTGTTGGTCGGCGTTGCTATACGGTTTTGGCGGCCCTCTACGAAAAGGGCGGGCATGTCTTCGAGACACTGCAGAAGTTGGGCGCTTTGGTAACCAAGCACGCCAATAGAACGGACATGATCGATCACTCTCTGCTGAACAAGCGCTCACGAGGGAGGGTCATGGTCGTCATGAGGCCCGACGGCCAACGTGGATTCGGCGAGGATATTGTCGAACAATTCCGGAGCTACCTTGATCGACAAGGCGTACCGTTGCTTCTTAGTCACCGAGTCGTGGAACTGCAGCGCGATCGGACGGGTCGAGTCGATGGTGTGGTTGCACGCACGCCGTCCGCAGAAGTGCGCATCTTAGCCAGGTAAGGTGTTGTTTTCGCGAGCGGAGGTTTCGTGCACGATCACGAGCTTCTGCGCTCCTTCCACCAGGCTGCTCCATTCGCAGGAACCGCTACTCCGACGAATCGAGGAGACTTCATCAGAATTAGTGCGAAGGTCGGGGCGGCCTTGGGTAAGATGGCTCATGGTTGGCGCTCCCAGATTGTTCTAGAACAGGCGCTCGAGGAGGGAATTGCTCCGAGCCACGTCCTTCAACCCTCCGGCGTTCCGCGTCACTACTGGCAGTCTCCGGGCGACAGCTGCATGGTTGTCAACAAGAAGGGACATCGCGTCGTCAACGAGAAGCGTGCTGGTCACGAGGTGTCATTGGCGCACTACCAATGGGATGCGGTGGAGTCGGAATTTACAAATCGGCTCCTCTTCATGATTTACGATCGCCGGGCCCGGGATGTGTTCGCTGGAAACTATGCACTCCCCCATCCGAGAGAGACGGCCGGTTACATTATCGAAGCTGCCACGATCGCTGATCTGGCGATAAAGATCCAGGGAAGGCTAGAGAACCTCAGGAGTAGGATCGGGGATATTCGTCTGGCTGACAATTTTGCAGATGCTCTCTCTCGCGAGATCGAGCTCTTTGAAACCGAGGCGTTAAGCGGCGTTGATACCCGTTTCGCGCGTGGGCACAATGTTTTCGATACAGAATTGCACCGCGAAGTCTTCTCGATTGCCCGAACGGATACAAACTGGCCTGTGTGTACCGAAAACCTCATCCGAGTGTGATACCGCGTTGGAATCGCCTAAGCTGGCGCGATGATCGGGCTGTT
>NZ_JBBIAM010000183.1:0-13268 GCF_054185185.1 Bradyrhizobium sp. UFLA05-153 | reverse complement strand
AGATTACTACAACGCCACGCGCACTCATTTGTCATTGAACAAGGATGCCCCGGTTCCTCGCGGTGTTGAGCGAGTCGAGAATATCGTATGCCGACCGATCCTAGGCGGACTGCACCATCAATATGGCCGGATGTGATTTACGGTAGGCACAGGCTGGTTTGCGACACTTACGGGGGTTCATTTGACTTCCAGTGAGTGACCGTTAATGGCGTTCGTGAACCCAACGGCGACGGAGAAGCTTCATGGTGGGTCAGCAGATCAGTAGTTTCGGATCGTGGACCTCCCCCATCACAGCCGGCGTGGCTGTCGCCGAAACCGGATCACTCTCAGAGCCGCGGATTGACGGCGACAATATCTACTGGATCGAGGGAAGACCCCTAGAGAAGGGCCGCAACATTGTCGTGGTCAGAGCCGCCGACGGCACGATCAGAGACGTTACGTCCTCCCCCTTCAGCGTGAGATCGCAGGTGTATAGCTACGGTGGAGGCGCCTACGCCGTCAGCAACGACGTCATGTATTTCGTCAATTTCGGCGACAATCAAATCTACCAGCAGGTTGCGGGCAGCGTTCCGACGAAAATCACGTCGAGTGCGAATTGCTTGTTTGCAGACATTTGCGTCGACGCCGCTCGAAATCGGCTAATCGCGATCAAAGAGGAACGCCCGAACGGTGACATCATTAAAGCGATCCATACGCTGGTCGCCATCGACATCGCGACGGGCCGTGAAGCAACGCTCGACAGCGGATGTGACTTCTACTCCTCGCCGACGCTCAACGTCGATGGATCAAAACTTGCGTGGCTAAGCTGGCAACATCCAAACATGCCGTGGACTTCCACTAATCTGAATCTCGCAGGTCTCGATCAGGCAGGCACGCTGACAGACAAACAAATTGTCCAGGGCGGTTCCGAATCGATATTTCAGCCACAATGGTCGCCGGACGGGAGACTCTACTTCATTTCCGACCGCACAGATTTCTGGAACCTGTACCGTTGGAACGCCTCCGGCGTGGAGCACATCTTGGCTCGAGACGCGGAATTCGGTGTCCCTCAGTGGCTGCTCGGCCTCTCGACCTACGCGTTTATGTCACCCGAGATTCTGATCTACTCGTTTGTCCAAAACGGTAGATGGCGACTGGGCCGACTAGAACTGCCGACATTGATCGCTCACGACTATCCGATGGAATTTTCCTCCTTGTCGGGTGTGCACGCGACGGCAACGACAATAGTGATCCGTTATGCCACCATGACATCGCCGCCGGCAATCGCGACCGTCGATGTGAACACGGGAGCGGTTTCGCCGATCAAGCTCTTGGTCTCATCAGCCAGCTTGCAAGATTTCCAGAACTACTTTTCGACGCCGCAATCGATCGAATTTCGAACAGGCGATGGCGAAATTTCCCATGCCTTCTATTATCCTCCCTACAATCCAGACTGGCGGGCGCTAGCCTCGGAAAGGCCTCCGTTGCTCGTGAAAAGCCACGGCGGGCCAACCACCGCGACCGATTCGGCGCTCGATCTTTCGGTACAATTCTGGACCAGTCGGGGATTCGGTGTCCTTGATGTGAACTATCGCGGAAGCACTGGGTATGGAAGGAAATACCGGGAAAGGCTTTACGGCCAATGGGGTGTCATTGACGTCGCAGATTGCATTTCAGGCGCGAAATTCCTTGCCGCTCGTGGCGATGTCGACGACCGAAGGTTAGCGGTCAGGGGCGGCAGCGCTGGCGGCTACACGACGCTGTGCGGGCTCACCTTTCATACCGAGTTTGCCGCCGGTGCGAGCTACTACGGAATCAGTGATCTGATTGCACTCGCGACCGAGACGCATAAGTTCGAGTTACACTACACCGACTGGCTCATTGAGCCATTTATGTCCAACAGCGCACTTTACCACGACCGTTCACCGATCAATTTCGCCGACAGGCTCTCCGCCCCAGTGATATTTCTTCACGGTAAGGACGATCCTGTCGTGCCGATCAATCAGGCCCAAAGCATGTACTCCGCGCTTCAACGACGAAACGTCCCGACCTGTCTTCTTATATTCCAGGACGAGAAGCACGGATTTCGTCAGTCCGCACATCTTCGCCAGGCGCTTGAAGCGGAGCTCTTGTTCTATTCCATGAACCTGACACGGGCCCCGCTTACTTCGTGATGTCTCGTATACGATCGTGCAGGGTTACCGATCCCATGCCCCCGCGTGCAATGCGGCGTAAGCGAGGCTAGGGAACTGTGTGCCACGGACAACAGTCACCCCGCGACGAAGCCGAGTGACGCCGCCGGATGTTGATAGTTCAGGGCGGCGCGGTGTATCTTTATTTTCTAAACTGAATCATCGGCAGGCTTGAGGGCGAGGAAAGGCCATGCGCGCCTTGATCCTAGCATTGTCCATCCTAGCGATCGTCGACAGCGCGCACGTTGCTAAGGCTGGTCTAAGCAGCATGCCCCGCGAAACGTTGGCACCCGCCGATACGGCGATCGCTACCGACGAAGCGACTCAGGAGACCGAGGATCAGATCGGCCTAACCAAGGCAAAGCGTCGTGAAGTGCAACGTGGGCTAACAAGGCTCGGGTTCGACACCAAGGTCAATGGGAAGTTCGACGAATCGACTCGCGCCGTCATCGCGCGCTGGCAGGAGGAGCACAGCTATCCAACGACTGGCTTCCTCAACGCCGCCCAGCACAAGGTACTAATGGACGCCGCGACGGAGGCTGGCAAATCTGAGCATCAAGACCGTCGTCGCGCTGGGAGCCGTGCTCGCTATTCGCGTGGTGTCGGCGGTCCAATCGGCGCGATCGGCGGCGCGGTGCACAGCGTAGTGGGGGGCGTGGCCGGACTATTCCGCAGGTGACTCGTCCAGCCTCAAGATAGTTGGAAACACGCCGCGCCATTGCCGCGCGGCGGTTCGTACGCACACCGATCACACCGCGTCAGTGAGCTATGTCACAACGGTAGTCTACCGCTTTGATAGCACTTTTTGGCTATCAACGGAGCGAACCAATGAAGCCGACACCGGTACTGGGACCTGAAGTCACCTTTTCGTCCGATATCTTCGCGAAAGCACCGCAGGTGCTGGCGCTTCCCAACAACCACTTCGTTCTCGCCTGGGAGGATGGAACAAACATCTTCGCCCGACTGCTCGATGCGAGTGGCAGCTTTGTCGGCGGCAACTTCCTATCAGTGTTGTCCGCCAATGATCCGAAACAATTGACCAGCCCGCGATTGTTCCGCCAGACCGACGGGCACGTGGTTGTAACGTATCAAGAGCAATTTGGTTTCCACGACGTTGATGTGCTTTGGCACCTCGTCGATACTAACTTCACCACCAGCGGCGGTGCCGTAACAATAGAGAAATCGGCGTTCAACGAGCTCCTGCAGGGCGTCACGTCGAGGACGGGCGGCGGTGGAGCGATCGTGTTCCAAATTCCCCAGAATTTCGGCAACGACTTCCCCGCCTATACAGTTCTGCGCTTCGTCGATCAGCTGGGGAATCCCGCAAGCAATCAAATCTTCGTCGGTCCTCATTCCGGCGAGACACAGCAAAACGCCGCGGTAGCCGGGCTTCACAATGGCAACGTTGTCGTCGCGTATGAGAATTTCAACGGGACGACAGCGCAGCGCAATATCCGAGCGCATATCTACCGACCAGATGAGACCGACGTCGCCGGCGAGCTGGATTTTACCTCGGGTAGTCCCACAAACCCAGCCTTTCCGGCAGTTGCGGTTCTTAAGGACGGTTCATTCGTGGTCGCTTGGCAACAGTGGCAAGGCGTCGCATTCAGCCGCGTATCGCAGGAAGGTGTGATCGATCCGAACAAACCCGTAAATATCGTCCCAAAGTCATCCGGCGCCTTTTTGCCCAAGGTCGTTGCGTTAAATGACGGCGGTTTCCTTCTCGTTTGGACAGCCGGGTCCGGTCACGAGCAGGATGGATCCCCAAACATGGACTTGTTTCTGCAGCGATACCAGCTCCAGAGCAGCGGTCTCAACCCGGTCGGCACGCAAGTTCATATTGCAAGGCCGGGCGACCAAGGATTGTTCCAGTTAAGCGTCGCCACGCTCCCCGACGGTCGAGTCGTCCTTGCCTATGCGAGTGAGACAGGTGACGCTACCAACATCACCACGCTGAGTTACCGGTTTGTGTTCATACCCCCCATCCCTGTGGACCCCTCCGCCCCGGAACCGCTCCCTCCGTTGGACGCACGCGCGCCCGCTTAGGGCGGCGCGCTCCACGCGGCCACAGTGTCACGTCCGCGCATGACGCGGATCGCGACGATACCGAACTTCTTGAGGTCGATACCCGTGAAGTCGACCGATGGAAGTGTCACGCTAAATTCGTCGACGGCGCATTCTCTTATAGAGGATGGTGCGTCGACGGATTTTTGCGTGACATCCTGGACCGTCTCTCGCGCTCCGTGGCTTGCACCCCGATGCGCGTCGCGGAGCAGGCGTAGAGGTAAGTGAAAAGGTTGGTGCTTGGTCCCAAGCGTTTGAAAGTGCTAAAAGATCGACTCCAAAATGGGTTTTGGTACTTAGCCCGAATTAGTGACAAGATGCGGTTGAGGTCGTCACGTGAAGATTGCGCAAGCACTGGCAGTCGCGGCCCGAGCACGGATCAGGCGGCGTATTGGGTCCGATTCCGCTGCGGCACAGAGTGACAGCACCGGAACGCTGTCAACACCCGAGCGTCCGGTTGCCTTGCGCGATGCACGCGGCCGTTACCTGAAGCGTTGGGCTGGTGGTCCTGGTCGGGCGCCGCGCGACGCGCTGAGGGAGATGTACGTCGACGACCTGTTCGCGGTCTGGAAGCGGCATGGTCGGCAGGCGCCCCGGCTGAAGCCGATCAGGAATATGCGATCGCCCTCCTCATAGAGGCTGATGATCGCTAGCGTAGCAATCGACGATGTTCTTGGTGATACCAAGCCCGGTCGCCATGCTGAGACCGTTGTAGATCCACCGCATCCAGCCGACCTTGAAATGGCCGCCATCCACTGCCGAGCCGAGGCCGGGATCGTAGAAGGCCACCAGCTCGGATGGCTCTATCTTGGTATCCGGACCGACGCGGCAGGCTCGGTAGAGCTTGTAGACGTTGGTCCGTGCTTCATCGAAATTGATGCCGCCAGCCTGACCCGTGCCATCGGAAAAGATCACTATATTCTTCGGCATTGCACACTGTTCCCCCAAAGTGCGCTATTTGCCGGTCTGTACCACAGATTGTGGCGGCCGGGATGTGAAGCAGCCGGCTATCCACGCATCTCTCGCGTATTTGAGTCATCTGAGCGTCAAGTCGCCGGTATTCCATAAACGTCTCGCTTGGTTTTGCCCCTTATCCTGACGCTTTCAGGTCAGTCCCTTGGCCTGGCCGTCCCAGGGTGGGGCGTCATGCTTAGTGAGCGGACGATTGCCTCCGGACCTGCCGCGCCGTCCAATCGGGCCGCGCAGTATGTGCGCATGTCGACGGATCAGCAGAAATATTCGACCGAGAACCAATCCGAGGTGATCGCCTCTTATGCCAAGAGCCGCAATCTATCGATTGTCAGAACTTACTCCGACGAGGGCCTGAGCGGTCTGTCGATCGACTGGCGCGATGGGCTCAAATCCCTGATTGCTGACGTCGAAAGCGGTCGCGCAGATTATGACTGGATCCTGTCTATGATGTCAGCCGCTGGGGCCGCTTTCAGGATGCCGATGAAAGCGCCTTCTATGAGTTCATCTGCAAAAGGGCCGGCATCTCGGTCCACTACTGTGCGGATGAATTCGAGAATGACGGCAGCCTGGCGTCCATCATTCTCAAGGTGAATAAGCGCGTCAGCGCAGCTGATTTCAGCCGCCAGCTTTCCAAGAAGGTATTTCTTGGCCAGTCGCGCATCACCCGCATGGGTTTCTGGCGCGGGGGGATGCCGGGTTACGGGCTGCGACGGCAGCTCATCGAGGAGAATGGAGCCGTAAGGCAGACGCTCGAATACGGACAGCAGAAGTATCTCCAGACGGATCGGATCAAGATCGTTCACGGACCAGACAGCGAGGTAGAAGCCGTCAGGCGGATGTTCAACGCTGTTGCCTTCGAAGGAAAGTATCTCGGCGATATCGCGTCCGAGCTGAACGCCGAGCATATCCGCACCTCGCGCGGCCACCGCTGGAGCGGCGAAACAGTCGGGAAGATCCTTGCCAATGAGGCCTACACGGGAAGCCTTATCTTCAACCGGGCTTCTTTCAAGCTGAAGCAGCGGCGCATCGAAAATCCCCGGGAGATGTGGATTCGATACGACGATGCATTTCCCGCCGTCATTCCAGTTGAGTTGTTCAACAAGGCGCAGGAGGTCATGCGCGCACACCGTGAGCGGCGCAGTGACCAGGAAGCCATCGACCGCCTTGCGGCGCTGGGACGCGAAAAGGGCCACCTGTCGACGGCGATTATCGCTGCTGCCGACGGGATTTTGTCGGCCGAAAGCTATCGGCGCCGCTTTGGGACTCTGGTCGCGGCTTACGCCTTGGCCGGCTATCAGCCCGAGCCCTATCAGCGCCGCGCCGTGACGACCGCAAGGTTCCGCGCGCGCATGATTGCAATGGCTGACGAGATTGTCGCCAAGATCAACGGTCTCGGCGGTGCGGCCACCCACGAACCAAAATCCGGAATCCTTCGCCTCGACGATGGCTGCGGTATAGCCATTGGCTCGGCTCGTGCGGTTACCAGCGGCGCGAAGCGCGTACGCTGGACGATCTATGCCAATCGACGAGCGAACGCCGAGCTCACGCTGATCGTCCGAATGGATGCGTCCAATGACACGATCGCCTGCTGCTACCTGCTTCCGACATACGATCTTGCTCAGGTGAAGGGGAGAATCCTGCGCATCTCGAGTCCGATCTTCGCTCATGCCTGCCGCCACGAAAGTCTGGATGCGTTCTGCCGCCTATGCGCTGGCGTTGACGAGAGGAAAGCAGCATGAAGCGACGTCGCAAGATCGAATCCATCCCTATCGCGGCGATCAAGGTGCTCAATCCGCGTGCGCGGAGCCGCTCCCGTTTCAAGGAGATGGTCAGAAGCATCGGGACGGTCGGTCTGAAACGACCGATTACCGCAAGCAAGGGGAAAACGGCCAACGGATACGAGCTGGTGTGCGGCGAGAGGCGGATGGAGGCGTTTTCAGTACTCGGACAAGCCGACATTCCGGCTATCCTGGTTGAAGCGTCCACTGAGGACTGCATCCTGATGAGCCTGGTCGAGAACATTGCTCGGCGGCGGCACTCTCCGATTGAACTTGTCAGCGACATCGGCCGTCTCGCCAAATCCTACAAGGCTCCGGACATCGCAGCAAAGCTCGGTGTCACGCAGGATTTCGCACGGGCAATAGCCTATCTGATCAAGCACGGTGAAGACCGATTGATCGGTGCGGTCGAGCGCGGCATCGTACCGCCGACTCTCGCCGTGGAGATCGCAAGAGCCAAGACCCCCAAACTGCAAGGAGCACTGCTGGAAGCCTTTGTGAACAAGAAGCATACCAGCAATCAGATCGAGAAGATGCGCAAGCTCGTTGAGCAGCGCCATCGAAAATCCATGAAGGCCCAATTCGCCGACGAAAAGATCAATGCTGCCTCGCTGGTCCGTGCCTACCGACAGGAAACAGAGCGACAGCAGCTCGTGGCGAAGAAGGCTGATCTAACGCATGCGCGTCTTGTCTTCGTCATCAACGCGCTCAAGGCCTTAATGAGCGAGCGCATGTTTACGTCGCTCTTGCGCGAGGAAGGGCTCGACAAGCTGCCCCTCCCGGTTCTGCGCCGGATATCGGCGGGCGTTCCATGACGAAGAGTCCCGTCCGTCTGGCATTTGAGCCCGAACTGGTGGTTCTGCCGCTCAAATCTTTGCTACCGCTCAGGCAGATAACCGACCGCATCCGGCGTTCCCACAAATACAAGGTGATCGCCGCGTCGATTGACGAAGTCGGCGTCATCGAACCGCCTGTCGTCTTTCACAAGCCGGACCAGCGCGGCCGGTATCTCCTGCTGGATGGAGCCCTGAAGAGAGACATTTTGCTCGCGAAGGGCGAGACCGAGATCGAATGCCTGCTCGCCCTCGACGACGAAGCCTATACCTACAACAAGAAAGCGATCCGGCTGGCGATCGTGCAGGAGCATTTCATGATCCTGCGCGCCATCGAGCGCGGCGTGTCCGAAGAAAGGATCGCGAGGGCCTTGAACGTCAAGATCGAGCAGATCAAGCGCCGCCGGAAGATACTGCGGGGAATCTGCCTGCAGGCCATTCATCTGTTGCGGGATAAGCCGGTCAATCCGGTGACGTTCGACAGCTTACGCAAAATGCGAGCGCCACGCCAAATCGAAGCCTGCGAATTGATGGTCGCCGCCTCGAATTACTCTTCGTCCTACGCAAGAGCCCTGCTCGCAGCCACCTCCGATGATGGGCGTTTACAACCCCAGAAGCGCGGCGTTCCAGCCGTGGTGACCGCGGCGGATCTTGCCCTTATGGAGCGAGGGCTCAAAGAAGTGCAACAGAAGGCCGCCGTCGTGGAAGCATCCTACGGACGGGACATGCTCGATTTGGCGATTGCCGCTCGCTACGTCTCAGAACTGCTCGGCAGGCAGACCATCGCTCGATATCTCGACGATAATCATCCGGAGATGGCCAAGGAGTTCAGGTCCATCCTATCGGCAACCTTGGCCGAGCCTTCGAAAGAGACATCTTCCCGCAGGAAAGGGCCCCGGAAGACACGGACGCGATCTAGACGGCTCGCCAACGTCTCAGTCTCATTGCCGCGGGTGCTGCAGTAACTGCACGCATTCAACAGGCGTCTCCGCAAAGTCTGCGTTCCCATTTTGTTCGCGGTAACATTCCACGAGCACTGCGGATTTCGCTGGCGCGGTGTGTCCAATTGCGGATGAATAAGAAAAGAGCAGGGGGCACTGTCGGAACTGCGCCGCCTCGTTCGTCTTGAGTCCGTGCCGTCTCTATGTATCTGGAGTTTTGCGTATGGCCCCGCGCGCCAATTGGAAGGGTTTTCTGCGTCTGTCGCTCGTCACCTGCCCGGTCGCGCTGTATCCAGCCACGTCTGAGAGCGAAAAGATCTCGTTCAACCAACTCAATCGACAAACGGGCCACCGCATCAAATACCTGAAGGTTGACGCCGACACCGGCGACGAGGTGCCCAACGAAGATATTGTCAAAGGCTACATGCTCGACAAGGAAACCTTCATCGAGGTCTCCAAGGAGGAGCTTGACGAGCTGGCACTCGAATCGACGCGCACCATCGATATCGACGAGTTCGTCGAAAAGTCGGAGATTGATCCGCGCTACCTTATCCGACCGTATTACCTTCGCCCCGATGGCAAGGTCGGGCACGATGCATTTGCCGTGATCCGCGAGACCATCCGCGAAATGAACAAGGTCGCGATCGGCCGCGTCGTGCTGACCAACCGCGAGCATATCATAGCGCTTGAGCCGCTCGACAGGGGGCTGGTCGGCACGCTGCTTCGTTACCCATACGAAGTCCGCTCCGAAAACGAATATTTCGACGAGATCCAGGACGTCAAAGTCACGAAGGACATGCTCGATCTCGCCAGGCACATCGTCAATCAGAAGTCCGGATCGTTCGAGCCAGAGAAGTTCGAAGATCACTATGAAGCTGCCCTGATCGAGCTCATCAACGAGAAGCGCGCTGGCAAGCCGATCAGGGCCAAGGAGCGGCCGCAGGGCGAAAACGTCGTCGACCTGATGGAAGCGCTCCGTCGGAGCGTTGGCGGCGCTGCGGCCGAGGCCCCGGTACCGAAGAAGGCGGCGAAAAAGCTGCGAAAGGCGTCAGCCGGGCAGAAGGAGATGCTGATGCCGATCGCCGGCAAGAAGCAGGCGAAGGAGACGGCGACGAAGAAGCCGGCGTCCAGGTCACAGCGGAAATCGGCCTGACGCCATCGATGTTCGCCCTCACCTTTCTCGGGACGTCGGCGAGCGTTCCGTCGGCCGAACGGAGCCACCCCGCACTTCTCGTCGAGGCGGGGAGCCATCGCGTCCTCGTGGATTGCGGGGAGGGTACGCAACGCCAGTTGCTGCGCAGTCGCGCTGGCTTCCGGCGGCTCGACCGGATTTTGCTGACCCACGGTCACTTCGACCATGTTCTCGGCATTCCCGGACTGTTTTCGACTCTGCGGCTTCGGCGAAGTGATGACCTGATGACGATTCACGGTAGCCCCGGCACCCTCGAAGTCGTCGTCAGGATGCTCGCGGGCCTGTGGGGAGAGGGGCGGGCGCCGATTCCGCTTGAGCTGGTGCCGTTGACGGAAGGTCGCGTCCTCGACGCTGGCGAGTTCACGATCGGCTGCTTTCCCGTCCGGCATCGCGACACCGACAGCTTTGGCTTCTCCTTCGAAAGCCCAGTCCGCCGCCATCTTCGGACGGACCGGCTTGCGGCCCTGGGAGTGCCAGACGGTCCAGTGCGCAAGGAACTGGCCGAAGGAAAGCGAGTGATGCTCGCGGACGGCAGGACAATCGATCCCGAAGACGTCCTTGGGCCGCCGGAGGGGCGAAAGAAGCTAGTGATCGTGGGCGATGCCGAAACCACGGAGGGATTGAGCGAAGCGGTTCGCGACGCCGACGTCTTGGTGATCGAAGCTACGTTTCTGGGCCGCGACGCGGCCACAGCTCGTGACTATGGACATCTCACTGCGAGTGAAGCGGCCGCCCTGGCGGCCGCGAGCGATGTCAAATTGCTGGTTCTGACTCATATTTCCGGCCGATACACCGATCAGGAAATACTAGCGGAGGCGACGGAGAGGTTTCCGAACAGCCGGGTTGCAATCGATTTGGATCGCATCGTGATCTAACCGGTCGGAGAGCGGGCATGGCGAGGAAGCTAAAGACTTACCAAACGTCGTTGGGCTTCTTCGATCTGGCAATCGCGGCGCCGTCGATGAAGGCTGCTCTGGCAGCCTGGGGCGCGGACAGCAATCTTTTCCATCAGGGCGCGGCGAAGCAGACCGACGATCCAGACGTCATTGCGGCGACGATGGCGGCACCGGGCGTTGTTCTGAAGCGCCCAGTCGGGTCAAGCGGGGCTTTCAAAGAGAAAGCCGAGCTGCCTACCGATCTCGCCGGAGACGATAGTTCGAAGAAGTCGGGTCGAAAGTCGCAGACCCGCGGGCCACGGAAGCACCTGAAGCCGAACCACGTCAGAGTGGCGGACCAGGAGGCCGCGCTTGCGTTTGAGAAGCAGACGGAGCGCCGCGAGCGTGAGCGTGCGAAGGAACTAGCCGCCCAACAGAGGGAGCGCGAGCGGCGGCAGCACGCCATCGACAAGGCGCAAAGTGCGCTGGACGCCGCACGCCAGAAACACGAAGAAAAAGCCGCGGATATTCGGGCCGAGCTTGAGGCTGTCGAGGAAAAGTCGCGGGCCGAACAAGCGCGTTGGGAGAAGGAGCGGGAACGATTAGTAACCGCGCTGCGACGGGCGCGAGGATAGTCCTGTTCAAATCCCGAAATCCAGTTGCGGCTCTGTGTCGATTTCGTCTTGCAGAGAAGACAGCGACACCCCCAATAGGCGCACCGCCTTTGGAAGGGGCATGTTGTCCTGCAGCAGGCCAATCGCCAGATGTGCGAGCTCATGGCGGTTCGCGATAGCCGAAGACACGGATCGGCTGCGCGTGATGATCTCGAAGTCTGCGAACTTCACTTTGAGCGTCACCGTTCGTCCCTTAGCGCCTGCCGACTCGCAGTGCCCCCAGACCTTGTCGATCAACGGTTCGAGCTCTGCCACCATGGCTTCGAATTCGGTTAGATCGATCGAGAATGTATTTTCGGCGCCAACCGACTTTCGGATCCGGTTCGCTCGAACAGGCCGTTCGTCGACGCCACGCGAGATCCAGTAATAGTAGGTTCCGGACTTGCCGAAGTTCTCCTGGAGGAAGGCGAGGGTCTGGTTGCGGATGTCGAGGCCGGTCCAGATTCCGAAGGCGTTGAATTTGGCGGCGGTCGCCGGCCCGATGCCGTGAAACTTCTCGACGGGCAGCGTCTCGACAAAGGCCGGTCCCATCTCCGGTGAGATGACATACTGACCGTTCGGTTTGCGATGATCGGAGGCGAGCTTCGCCAAAAACTTGTTGTAGGAGATGCCTGCCGAGGCGTTCAGGCCTGTCTCAGCCTTGATCTTCTCGCGGATCCGTAGCGCAACGTCTCTGGCCAGCGGGATGCCCTGCAAATTCTCGGTGACGTCCAGGTAGGCTTCATCGAGCGATAGTGGCTCGATGATCGGCGTGTGCTCGGCGAAGATCTCGCGGATCTGCCGGCTGATCGCCTTGTAGACCTCGAACCGCGGCTTGACGAAGATCAGGTCGGGACACTGCCGCTTCGCGGTGACCGAGGCCATGGCGGAGCGAACGCCGAAGTTGCGGGCTTCGTAGCTCGCGGCGGCGACGACGCCCCTCTCTGCCGAACCACCTACCGCGACCGGCTTCCCGCGCAGGTCGGAGTTATCCCGCTGCTCGACAGACGCGTAGAAAGCGTCCATGTCGATATGGATGATCTTGCGATGGAGCGCGGTCGAGATGCCATGTTCCGGATCGGGAGAGACCATGCGCGGATTGTACAGGGATCCGCAAGCCAAGTCGCGGCGAAGTCAGCCTCAATCTTCCGACGAGCATTCAGGGCAGGTGTCGCCGATCGAGTCGAGCACCTCGTCGATCGCTTGGGCGGCCGCTTGCGACGAGACCCCGGGCGGCGGATCCGTCCGAGCGATCTGGAACGCACGCTCGCGGGCATGCGGATCGGCGCGGTCCTGCATCCAGCCATGTGCCTCGCACTCGCGGATGGCGCCCGCTTCCTGAAGCGCGGAAATCGCCCAGCCGCGCAACGTCCGGATCGCCGACCGTCGTTCTTTCGTCATCAGCATCGAAATCGTTCCTGCCGGGACGAATCCGCCCACCTCGTATCTGTTCCGGGCGGTTAGCACATGGCAGGGATTCGCAATCGTGGTGGCTGCGGCTTTTCCACCTGTTCCGCCGCCTTGTGCACATGCTACGCCGCCAGTGCGGGGTCTTCTTTCTCGCCGCTTGCGACGATTTTCAACATCCCATCTGGAAGGGGATGCTGCAGCACCTTGGCCTCGTCCCAGGGGGCGCGCAGCCAGGTATCGTACTCCTCGGCCGTCGTCAAAATGGCCGGCATTGCCTTCGGGTGGACCCGTTTGACCTCTTCGTGCGCATTCCAGGGATGGTGATCAGGTGTTCCAGACGATGGTGATCACGGATTCCAGTGATCGTGATCAGGTTCGG
>NZ_JBBIAM010000182.1:0-13248 GCF_054185185.1 Bradyrhizobium sp. UFLA05-153 | reverse complement strand
GATGTGTATAAGAGACAGCAAGTGACCTTGCCGGGCTCGGCCGCGATCGAGACGCCGCGCAGTGCCTGCGCCGCGCCGTAGAAGAGGTTGATGTCCTTGACCTCGAGCATGGCTCAGCGTCCCAGATATACTTCGATGACCCGCTCGTTCGACGAGACCTGGTCGATGGAGCCTTCGGCAAGCACCGAGCCTTCGTGAAGGCAGGTGACCTTTACGCCCAATTCACGGACGAAGGTCATGTCGTGCTCGACCACCATCACGGTATGGTTCTTGTTGATCTCCTTGAGCAGCTCGGCCGTGAGGTGCGTCTCGACGTCGGTCATGCCGGCGACGGGCTCGTCGACCAGCAGCAGCTTTGGATCCTGTGCCAGCAGCATGCCGATCTCCAGCCACTGCTTCTGGCCGTGGCTGAGGCTGCCGGCAAGGCGGCTCCGCGCATCGGTCAGGCGGATGGTCTCCAGCACCTTGTCGATGCGCTCGGATTCCGCCTTGCTGCCGCTCCAGAACAGCGTGCCGCGGACCGAGTGGTCGACGTTGAGCGCGAGCAGCAGATTGTCCTCGACCGTCTGGCTCTCGAACACGGTCGGCTTCTGGAATTTGCGGCCAATGCCGAGCTCGGCGATACGGGTCTCGTCGAGGCGTGTGAGATCGGTGACGCCGTCGAACAGCACGGTGCCTTCATCCGGCTTGGTCTTGCCGGTGATGATGTCCATCATCGTGGTCTTGCCGGCGCCGTTCGGGCCGATGATAGCGCGCATCTCGCCGGGCGCGAGCGTCAGCGACAAATTGTTGATGGCGTGGAAGCCGTCGAACGAGACGTGCACGCCGTCGAGATAGAGCATCGCGGAGGTCGCGCGGGTATCCATGACGTTCATTTCCGCCTACTCCGCCATGTCAGGTTCGCTGACGCCGTCTTCGGCCGCAGCGCTCTCGGTGGTTTCAGCCGGGCGTTTTGCCTTGAACGGCTCCCACCAGGAATTGAAGGTGCCGACGATGCCCTTGGGCAGCAGCAGCGTCACCAGGATGAACAGCGCCCCCAACATGAACAGCCAGTACGGTGCGAGCACGCCGGAGGTGAAGAACGTCTTGGCGTAGTTGACGACGACGGCGCCGAGCGCTGCGCCGACCAGCGTGCCGCGACCGCCGACCGCGACCCAGATGACCGCCTCGATCGAGTTGCCCGGCGCGAATTCGCTTGGATTGATGATGCCGACCTGCGGCACGTAGAGCGCGCCGGCGACGCCGGCCATGCAGGCCGACACCGTGAACACGAACAGCTTGTAGGACTCGACGCGGTAGCCGAGGAAGCGCGTGCGCGATTCCGCGTCGCGGATCGCGATCAGCACCTTGCCGAGCTTGGAGGTGACGATGGCCCGGCAGATCAGGAAGCCGGCGATCAGGGCGAGACAGCTCAGCGCGAACAGCGTGGCGCGCGTGCCCTCCGCCTGCACGTTGAAGCCAAGGATGTCCTTGAAGTCGGTCAGGCCGTTGTTGCCGCCGAAGCCGAAATCGTTGCGGAAGAAGCCGAGCAAGAGCGCATAGGTCATCGCCTGCGTGATGATCGACAGGTACACGCCGGTGACGCGCGAGCGGAAGGCGAGCCAGCCGAAGCAGAAGGCGAGCAGGCCCGGCACGAACAGCACCATCAGCGCGGCGAACCAGAACATGTCGAAGCCGTACCAGTACCAGGGCAGCTTCTGCCAGTTCAGGAACACCATGAAGTCGGGCAGGATCGGATTGCCGTAGACGCCGCGGGTGCCGATCTGCCGCATCAGGTACATGCCCATGGCGTAGCCGCCGAGCGCGAAGAACGCGCCGTGGCCGAGCGAGAGGATGCCGCAATAGCCCCAGATCAGGTCGATCGACAGCGCCAGGATCGCGTAGCAGACATATTTGCCCCAGAGCGCGACCAGATAGGTTGGCACCTGGAAGAACGAGCCTGCGGGCAGCAGCAGGTTGGAGAGCGGAATGAGGATGCCGCAGGCGGCGACGATGGCCAAAAACATCGTCGCGCCGCGGTCCAGCGATCGCGTGAGCATGTGAGGGGTCATGCTTCCACCGCACGGCCCTTGAGCGCGAACAGGCCGCGCGGGCGCTTTTGAATGAACAGGATGATCAGGACCAGGATCGCGATCTTGCCGAGCACGGCGCCGGCGACCGGCTCCAGGAACTTGTTGGCGATGCCGAGCGTGAAGGCGCCGACCAGCGTGCCCCAGAGATTGCCGACCCCGCCGAACACCACGACCATGAAGCTGTCGATGATGTAGCTCTGGCCGAGATTGGGGCTGACGTTGTCGATCTGCGACAGCGCGACGCCGGCGATGCCGGCAATGCCGGAGCCGAGGCCGAAGGTCAGTGCGTCAACGCGTGAGGTGGCAATGCCCATCGAGGCCGCCATGCGGCGGTTCTGCGTCACGGCGCGCATTTCGAGGCCGAGTGCAGTGTAGCGCAGCATCGCGAGCAGGATCGCGAACACCGCGAGCGTGAAGCAGAGGATCCAGAGCCGGTTGTAGGTGATGGTGATCTGTCCGAGTTCGAACGCGCCACTCATCCAGGAGGGGTTGCCGACCTCGCGGTTGGTCGGACCGAACGCGGTGCGCACCGCCTGCTGGAGCACCAGGGACAGGCCCCAGGTCGCAAGCAGCGTCTCGAGCGGGCGACCGTAGAGGAAGCGGATGATGCTGCGCTCGATCAAGACGCCGATCGCACCTGAGACCAGGAAGGCGAGCGGCACCGCGATAATCAGCGAATAGTCGAACAGAGCGGGATAGCGGGTGCGGATCACCTCCTGCACCACGAAGGTGGTGTAGGCGCCCAGCATCACCATCTCGCCATGGGCCATGTTGATGACGCCCATCACGCCGAAGGTGATGGCAAGCCCGATCGCGGCGAGCAGCAGCACCGAGCCGAGCGACAGGCCGTACCAGGCGTTCTGCACCGTGGACCAGACCGCGAGCGAGCTCTGGATCGAGCCGATCGCGCTCGCGGCCGCCTTGGTCACTGAAGCCGGTTGGTCGCTGCCGGTATCGGAGAGAAGCGCCAGCGCGTCCTGGTCGCCGCGCGCCTTGAGGGTGGCGACCGCCTCGAGCTTCTCGACTTCAGTGGCGTCGGATTTGAACAGCAGGATCGCCGCGCGGGCTTCGCCGAGCGCGGTCCTGGCGGACTTGTTGGTTTCCTTGGCGAGCGCGGCGTCGACGGCCTCGAGCGCCGTCTCTTCATGCGACTTGAAGACGGATTGCGCGGCCTGGATGCGCGTCGAAAGATCCGGCGACTGAAGCGTCAGGCTGCCGAGCGCGGCATCGACGCTGCGGCGCAGACGATTGTTGAGGCGGACAGCGCTGGCGCCGTCGGGAACGCTCGCGACCGGCTGACCGGTCGTGGCATCGATCGACTTGCCGTCCGTGCCGGTGACGTAAACCTTTTTGCTGTCCGGATCGGCCATCAGGCGGCCGTCCTGCAACGCGTTGATGATCGGAAACGCGAGCGGATTGCCGCTGCTCGCAACCGCGCCGATCGCTTCTTCGGTGTCGGAAAAATCGTCGTTGGCGAATTTGGCGACCGCGTCCTCAAACGGACCGGCCAAGGCCGGCAGCGCGAACGCGATCAGGAGAAACGAAAGCGCAAGCGTGCAGAGACGGGCTGGCAATTTTGCGAGCACTGTGAATTACCCCGGCAGAAATGGGTGGAGAGGGCGGCGGGATCGCCGCCCTCTCCGTGTCGTCGTATCACGTCAGACCGCGATCAGGAGCCCGAACCGAGGCACTTGTTGGTCTTGACGTTGTAGTTGCCGCACTTCTTCTCGACCCAGTCGCCGATCAGGTCCTTGGAGCCGTCGAGCTCCTTCGACCAGGCGTCGCCCGGAACGAGGCTCGGGGTCTTCCAGACCACGTCGAACTGGCCGTTGCCCTTGATCTCGCCGATGAACACCGGCTTGGTGATGTGGTGGTTCGGCAGCATCTTCGAGGTGCCACCGGTCAGGTTCGGCGCCTCGATGCCGGGAAGCGCAGCGATCACCTTGTCCGGATCGGTCGACTTCACCTTCTCGACCGCCTTCACCCACATGTTGAAGCCGATCACGTGGGCTTCCATCGGGTCGTTGGTGGTGCGCTTCGGGTTCTTGGTGTAGGCCTGCCACTCCTTGATGAACTTCTCGTTCGCCGGAGTCTTGATCGACTGGAAGTAGTTCCAGGCGGCAAGATGGCCGACCAGCGGCTTGGTGTCGATGCCGGCGAGTTCTTCCTCACCCACCGAGAACGCGACCACCGGGATGTCCTTGGCCTTGATGCCCTGGTTGCCGAGCTCCTTGTAGAAGGGAACGTTGGCGTCGCCGTTGATGGTCGAGACCACCGCGGTCTTCTTGCCGGCCGAGCCGAACTTCTTGATGTCGGCCACGATCGTCTGCCAGTCGGAGTGACCGAACGGCGTGTAGTTGATCATGATGTCTTCCTGGGCGACACCCTTCGACTTCAGGTAGGCCTCCAGGATCTTGTTGGTGGTGCGCGGATAGACGTAGTCGGTGCCCGCGAGCACCCAGCGCTTCACCTTCTCTTCCTTCATCAGGTAGTCGACGGCGGGGATCGCCTGCTGGTTCGGCGCAGCGCCCGTGTAGAACACGTTACGCTCGGACTCTTCGCCTTCGTACTGCACGGGGTAGAACAGGATGCTGTTCAGTTCCTTGAAGACCGGGAGCACCGACTTGCGCGACACCGAGGTCCAGCAGCCGAACACGACCGCGACCTTGTCCTTGGTGATGAGCTCGCGCGCCTTCTCGGCGAACAGCGGCCAGTTCGAGGCGGGATCGACCACGACGGCCTCGAGCTTCTTGCCGTTGACGCCGCCCTTCTTGTTCTGCTCGTCGATCAGGAAGAGGATGGTGTCCTTCAGCGTGGTCTCGCTGATGGCCATGGTGCCAGAGAGAGAGTGCAGCACACCGACCTTAATGGTGTCGTCTGCGGCCTTTGCGCCGGTAAAGGAAGCCAGACCCAGCATCAGTCCGGCGGTCGCGGCGAGCAAGCCGCGGCGGCTAAATGACGCCGCTATATCGTGAGTGGATTTAGTAAGCATGAGGTATCATCTCCCTGACGCAGACGTGAAAACGCTGCGAACGGCCCCACGGCCGCCAGCGATTAACGGAATCGCAAGAACCATGCCATGGGCCTGGAGAGCGCTAAGCCGCTGCTCCGTAACAGGAATTTCGCCGGAACCAAGGAGTTGGCACGCTTGGTCAGCCCAAATATTGGGCATAAAAAATGTATGCTTATGCGGCATACAGTCTATTTTTTGATCAAAATTCGCCCGCTGTCTAAATTTCCGGCATAACTATTCGTGCACCGCAACGCCAGGCTGCGGCCGCGCCGCCTTGAAAGCGCCCCCGGGATGCTGCATATGAAGCCCCGAGACCTCCGAATCATCCGAATGATCAGGGGTCGTAGCGAGCCGCGTGTTCTTAAGCCCGTTTGGGCCTCTGGCTTGCCCCTCTCATCAAGCAATCCGACACCCCAAACACGCAGGTGTCTTCTCGACACCCTTGCGCGCGCCACGCGGAAACAGCGTGGGCGCTCGCCTTTGACATTGGAAAGAACCCCTCTTTTGACTTCCTTTCAGGACTTCGGCCTGGCCGATCCCATTTCGCGTGCCCTCAAAGAAGAAAACTACGTCACGCCGACCCCCATTCAGGCTCAAACCATCCCCCTGGCATTGACCGGACGGGACGTCGTCGGCATTGCCCAGACCGGCACCGGCAAGACCGCGTCCTTCGCGCTGCCGATCCTGCACCGTCTGCTGGACAACCGCGTCAAGCCGCAGCCCAAGACCTGCCGCGTGCTCGTGCTGTCGCCCACCCGCGAGCTGTCCGGCCAGATCCTCGACAGCTTCAACGCCTATGGCCGCCACATCCGCGTGTCCTCGGCGCTCGCCATCGGCGGCGTGCCGATGGGCCGCCAGGTCCGCGCGCTGATGCCTGGTATCGAGGTGCTGGTTGCCACCCCCGGCCGCCTGCTCGACCTCGTGCAGAGCAACGGGCTGAAGCTTTCGAGCGTCGAGTTCCTCGTGCTCGATGAAGCCGACCGCATGCTCGACATGGGCTTCATCAACGACATCCGCAAAATCGTCGCCAAGCTGCCGATCAAGCGCCAGACGCTGTTCTTCTCGGCCACCATGCCGAAGGACATCGCCGAGCTTGCCGACTCGATGCTGCGCGACCCGGCGCGCGTCGCCGTCACCCCGGTGTCCTCGACGGCGGAACGCATCCGCCAGCGCATCATCCAGGTGGATTTCTCCGCCAAGCCCGCCTTCCTGACCAAGCTGCTGAAGGACGAGCCGATCGACCGGGCGCTGGTTTTCACTCGCACCAAGCACGGCGCCGACAAGGTGGTGAAGACGCTGGCCAAGGCCGGCATCGCCTCCAACGCCATTCACGGCAACAAGTCGCAGAACCATCGCGAGCGCACGCTGGCCCAGTTCCGCTCGGGCGAGATCCGCACGCTGGTGGCGACCGACATCGCCGCCCGCGGCATCGATGTCGATGGCATCAGCCACGTCATCAATTTCGACCTGCCGAACGTGCCGGAGACCTATGTCCACCGGATCGGCCGCACCGCGCGGGCCGGCGCCGACGGCACCGCGATCTCGCTGGTCGCAGGCGGCGAGGAACTCAGCTATCTCCGCGATATCGAGCGCCTGATCCGCGTCGCGCTCCCGCGCGAGGATCATCGCACCGACGCCGGCCGCGAGGCGGCGCATGCGCCGTCTGCTCCCGCCAAGCAGCATCGTCCGGGCCGCCCCGGCCCGCGCCCGCAGGGCGCGCGGCATGGCGATGGCCGGCATGGTGACGGACGGCATGGTGACGGACGGCATGTGGATGGCAGGCCCGGCGACGGCCACAAGGCCTCAAAGGGGTCTCGCCGCCGCCGTTCCGGTGGTAAGATGAATTCGTCACCAAATGATCGGTCGGAACAGCGTCCCGCGCATGGCGCCGGCCAGTCTGATGGGATACAAGGCGTTGCGTTTTTACGCCGCGAGAGTCGTCCGAACGGTCGGCCCAACCACAAACCCTATTCGCGCTAGCCGTCCCGCGACCTGGAGAAATTCATGGCTAAGGAAGAGCTGATCCAGTTCGAAGGACTGGTCACCGAAATCCTCCCCGACGCGCGCTACCGCGTGCAGCTCGACGCCGGGCACGAGATCGTTGCCTACACCGCCGGCAAGATGAAGAAGAACCGCATCAAGACGCTGGCGGGCGACCGCGTGACGGTGGAGATGTCGCCCTACGACCTGGAGAAAGGACGGCTGATTTTCCGCCACAAGGACGAACGTCCGGGTCCGACCGGTGGCCCGCCGCGGGGCGGGGCTCAGCGCGGCGGACAGTTCCGCCGCCGTTAAGGCCTGCGGCCACGCCGCGGTACGGAAATAAAGTCCTGGCCTGATGCGATCTGCCGCCCACCCGGGCGGCGGATCAAAAAATCGTGCACGTCAGGATTGTTTTGAAACCCCCTTTCCAATAAAATGAATTAATCGATTTTCGGCCGGACGACATTAGCATCCACCGGTACAGCCGGTTCAGACACGCTGACGACCCTTCCAGAAATTCGATCTAACCCGTCCGCGAAAGCGGGCATCGACACTGTGTATCTGAGAAGGGACTACCCCCATGAGCATGGGAACCGTGAAGTGGTTTAACGCGACCAAGGGCTTTGGCTTCATCCAGCCCGACGACGGCGGCAAGGACGTGTTCGTGCACATCAGCGCCGTGGAACGTGCTGGCCTCGGCACGCTGCGCGAAGGCCAGAAGATCTCCTACGAGATCGTGGCGGATCGTCGGTCCGGCAAGTCGGCAGCCGACAACCTCCGCTCCGCCGGCTAAGCCGGCCCCGCTCCAGGCGGACCTGAGCAAAAGAAAAGGCCGTGCGCTGCGCGCGGCCTTTTTTCATGTCCGAAGATCCGAGGCGCTCAGTAGGTCGTGCAACTCGTCGACGGGCTGTAATAGACGCAAGTCGATTGACGCGGTCGCGTATAGGCGACGTCGCTCAGCGCGATCGCGTTCTTGAGCACGTAGCCGATCGTCGGTGTGTAGACGTAGCTGACCTCGCTGAAGATCACATAGGTGCCGCCGATCGCGAGCGTCGAGGGGATGGTCACCACCGAGGCCTGCGACCGCGGCGAGGATCCCTTGCTCCATTGCACGCGCGCCACCTTTGTCGTGGGATCGACGTAGAGCTCGCTGATCGTCGCCGAGGTGACCGAGCTATTGTAGTACGGCGTCATGATGCCGTAGGACGCCGCGAAGAAGTTGGTCATGTCGGTGTCGGCGACCGACGTCGATTGCGAGGTCAGGTCGGACAGCGTGCGAGCCATCATCGTGACCTTGCGGTCGATCGCCACCGCCGATGAAACCTCAACGGTACCGAAGAACAACACCAGCATCAGCGGCACCACCACCGCGAACTCGGTCGCCGCCACCGCGCGGCTGTCTGCACGGAAATCGCGCGCGGAGGAGGCGGCGTTTCGCCAGATTTTCGCAATCGCCTGCATGGTTCTGCTCGGGGCCGTTGGCATCAGTTGGAGTAGGGTTCGTTCTTGAAGGCGGCCGTCGCGACCAGGAGGCGCTTGTTGCCTGCGAGGTTCGAGGGGTTGTAGCCGAGCCCGGTGACGTAGAGCGGCCACTGGTAGAACAGCCGGACGACCACGATGTCGCCGGCACTGCCCGCGCTATAGCTCATGCTCGTATCGAAATTGCCGGCCGAATCGATATGGCTCGGCAGCGTGACCGCCGAGAACGACGAAAAGCTCGAAACGTCGACGTAGAGACTGCTGCAATCGAAGAACAGCGCCGGGATCTGGGTGCAGACGTAATTCTTGAACGTCGTCTGCGTGCAGGCGGCGGCCACACCGGAGACCGCGCAGGCCGACACCGAGCCGGTCTGCGCCTGGCCGGTCAGGACCGAGCGCGCGGCATCCTGCGTGACGGTCTCGAGCACCTGGCCTGCGAAGAACATGATCGCGGTCTCGATGATCGCGAACAGCAGCGCGAAGAAGATCGGCGCGACCAGCGCGAACTCGACCGCCGCAGAGCCGCGGCGGTTGCGGCGAAACCGCTGGATCATGCTGCGGATCGAAAACTTCCAGACGGCAGGCGATGGCATCTCAGAAAATCCCCAGCGGCAGCGATCAACCGCCCAACGAAGAGAGAAGCGATTGCCTAAATGTTTCGCAGGATCGGCGGATCACGGCCACTGGCGTCAACAGTGCGTAAACCGGTTTCCGCGACTGCGCCGCCCGATGGAAGCTATTTTCGGCCGCACGCGGGCTTGCAGTTGAGCACCTCCGTGGTGGTGGCGCCCCGATAGACCGTAACGAGGTTGCTGGTGTTGTTCTCGGCAACGACATTCTTCTTCTCGTTGTCGGCAATGCTGCGCAGCGCGAGGGACAGGGTGCCGCTCTGACGCGATGCGGACAGCAATTCGACTTCGCCAGGGGTCAACTCCAGGGTAGCCGTCTTGCCCAGAACCGCATTCTGCCCCTCCTTTTCCTTGGGGGCTTGATCGATCGCGAGAACACGTATGTTGGTCAGAATGGCTTGCGACGAAATGGTGTCGGTCTGAGCTTCCGAGTTGGCGGGCGGTTTCTCGCGCTTTGTGAGAATCACGTCCACGCGATCATTCGGCAATATGAAGCCGCCTGCGCCAGTCTCCGCGGATATCTCGGTTGAAATGGCGCGCTTGCCCGAAGGCAGGATGGCCGCCATGAAGCCGGAACCGTCTGCCCTGACCAGTTTCTGCTCTCGGATCGGCTCGCCCGCGATGAATGGTTGACGGGCAATCGAACCCGAAATTTGCGTGATTGCCTCGGGTCGATCCGGGCGGCGAATAAAATTGCCGCTGGCCGAAGATTGCGTCCACGTCTGCCACTGAAGCTCGTTGGGGCCGACCGTCTGTCCCAATCCGATGTCCGTCTTGGCCACAAGGACCTCAATGGTCGGCAATTGGGCGACTTGTGGAGGCGGGGGCGCACCGCTATCGGTCGAACTGCTTGCGAGATAGGCAGCGAGGGCGCCGGCTACGAGGGCGATCGCTAGAACAATAAAACGCGCGGGCTTCATAACTCTACTCTCACACAACCCCGAGCGGGCTCGCCGCTGCTCCAAGAGTTAGCCAGCTATACGTCAAAGCGACGTTAATGCGCCGGCTTCAACTCGCTGCGAACGGCAATTTCGGCCCTGCCTTACGGCCTTCGGAAGCTCCTCCGGCCTATTCGTCCTAGTGACGGAACGGATAGGCGAGCTGGCCGCCGATCTCGCTCGGCATCTCCGCTTCGTCCTTGCCATAGTCCTGCGGCAGCTCGTTCGCCGGCATCCGGAAGGTCCCGAACAGGATGTCCCAGAGCGGGAAGGTGCCGGCAAAATTGGTATTGCCGCCCTGCTCGAGCGAGGTGTGGTGCCAGCGGTGAAACACCGGCGTCGCCAGCACATATTTGAACGGTCCGAGCGTCCAGTTGAGATTGGCGTGCACGAAGGCAGAATGGAAGGTGGTGAACGGCCCGAGCCAGATCATCACGTTCGGCGAGATGCCGACGGTGAGCAGCACGACGTCAACGCCGATCGTGCCGAGCACCAGATTTACCGGATGGAAGCGCGCCGCCGAGATCCAGCCCAGTTCCTCCGAGGAATGATGGATCGCGTGGTACTTCCAGAAGCCGCCGCCGTGAAACAGCCGGTGCACCCAGTACAGCATGAAATCGGACAGGACGACGAACAGCACCGCCTGCGCCCATAGCGGCAGCTGCGACAGCGGACCATGGCCGTTGTCGTAGAAGGCGATCAGTTCGTCAGGACCGTGGATGTTGAAGATGACGCCGGCCGTAACGATCAACAGCCCGATCCGCATCGTGCGGGCGAACACCGGCACGAAGAACCAGTAGCAGATGTCGGTGACGATCTCGCGCTTGCGCCACCACGCCACGCCGGGATTGCAGGCCCAGAAATGCTCGAGCACCGTGAAGACCACCGCGAGCGCCGCGGTAACGGGGATGACCTTTGCGATGGTCTCGCCGAGCATCAAGGCGACGTCCATGGGCAGGCTCGACATCAGCGTCTCACTTCTCATCTGTTCGGCCTTACGCCTACGCTTCGAAATTTAAGGGAGCGTGAAGCCGCTCTGCATATCAGCGGCCTTTCGGGCCGCCGACCGCAAAAGCGGGGGAATTCAGGCGAGCGCCTTAAGGGGAAATTGACTCTGCTGAAAAGCATCGCGCCACGATCGAGTTTCCGTGATCAGGTTAACCGTACCGCAACGGCTGAGCTCTCATCCTCGCAACGCTAGAGAATTGCGCGGAACGAAGCCACCCACACCCACATGGAGATCTACTCATGAAGAACCTCATTGAGCGTTTCGTGAAGGACGAATCCGGCGCCACCGCCATCGAGTACGGCCTGATCGCCGCCGGCATCGCGCTCGCGATCATCACCGTCGTCAACAACCTCGGCACCTCGCTGAACTCCAAGTTCGGCTCGATCAGCAGCTCGCTGAAGTAAGCCTCCGACCAGTTGCAGCAGAGGCCCCGGATACGTCCGGGGCTTTGTCTTTCCGGAAAGCCTCGAGTTCCAGTGGCGTTGCGTAAGACCAGGACCGATGCAGTGTTCGAAACGGCAGCCTCCGCGCATAGCGAGGCGCCGACCCATTGGGTCTGCCTTGCGCTGTTGCTCGCACTGGTCACGCTCGCGGCCCGGATCGCCAGCATCTGGTGATCTCCGCCGCATACCGTTTCAGGTTTGTTTAGCACTGCCGGCTAGAATCCCGCGAGCTCCGATCCCGCGCCGGCCAGCGCTCCCTTAAGAAGCAGATCATGATCCTCGACCTCGCGCGCCTTCTGCTCTTCCCGGCCCTGATAGCCTTCGCCGCCGCGAGCGACCTGTTCACGATGACCATCTCGAACCGGGTGTCGCTGGCGCTGATCGCCGGCTTCTTCGTTCTTGCCCTCATCGGCGGCATGGCGCCTTACGACATGCTGACCCATGTCGGCGCCGGTGCCCTGATGCTGGCCGTCGCGTTCACCTGCTTTGCCATGGGCTGGGTCGGAGGCGGTGACGCGAAAGTCGCAGCCTCCGTCGCGCTGTGGTTCGGCTTTACCCACCTGATGAACTTCCTGCTCTACGCCTCGCTGTTCGGCGGCGCGCTGACCTTGCTGCTGCTGCAATTCCGGCAATGGCCGTTGCCTTACGGACTTGCCGGACAGGCCTGGCTCGCGCGGTTGCACGCCAAGGAGAGCGGCATCCCCTACGGCATCGCGCTCGCGATCAGCGCGCTGATGGTCTATCCGGAGACGGAATGGGTGAAAGCGATTGATCTCGCTCACCTCGCGCTGCGCTGAACACACCGGATAAACCCGGCGTTAAGGCGATTTAGATACGCCTCATTAACCATGCTTTGACGTTTAGCTGGTCAACTGCCATCACGGCGGCGGCAGCGTCGCGGCGTTTTGTGGAAAGTGAAGCGTAATGAATACCGCACGCATTGTCGTCCTGACGATCGCTATCGGTGCCGGCGGCATCGCCGCGTACCTGGCGAGCGGGTCCGACAGCCCGGCGCCGCCCCCGGCCGCGCCGATCGCTCAGCTTCCGACCGCCGACATCCTGGTAGCCAAGTCCGACATCGACCTCGTTCAGGTCGTCAAACCCGAAGACATGCAGTGGCAGATCTGGCCGGTTTCGGCATTCCGAGCCTGATGACCGCACAGAAGTGACGATGGGGATCTTCGATATGAAATGCAGGGGCAATCGGGCGGCGTTGCGGACCAGCATGGTCCGCGCCCTGTCGTTTTCAGCCGCGCTCGCACTGACGCTCAACCCGGCGCTTACCCCGGTCATCGCCGCCGACTATCGCAACGCGGCGCCGATCGCGGCCGACGGCCAGATGAACGCGCGCTTCCTGTCGCTCGGCGTCGGCAAGTCGATCGTGATCGACCTGCCGCGCGACATCAAGGACGTGCTGGTCGCCGATCCAAAGATCGCAAACGCGGTGGTCCGCTCGGCGCAGCGCGCCTATATCATCGGCGCCGCCGTCGGCCAGACCAACATCGTGTTCTTCGATTCCGCCGGCCAGCAGATCGCGGCCTATGACATCGCGGTCAAGCGCGACCTCAACGGCATCCGCGCCGCGCTGAAGCAGGTCGCGCCCAACTCGGACATCCAGATCGACGGTCTCGGCGAGAACGTCATCCTGACCGGCACGGCGGCCACCCCGATCGAGGCCCAGC
>NZ_JBBIAM010000181.1:0-13396 GCF_054185185.1 Bradyrhizobium sp. UFLA05-153 | reverse complement strand
GCAACGACCGCGTCGACCGCGAGGTCGATACCGCGCTTGAGATCCATCGGGTTCATGCCGGCGGCAACCGATTTGGCACCTTCACGGACGATCGCAGCGGCCAGCACGGTCGCGGTGGTGGTGCCGTCGCCGGCAGCATCCGCTGCCTTCGACGCCACTTCCCGCACCATCTGGGCGCCCATGTTCTCGAACTTGTCCTCGAGTTCGATCTCCTTGGCGACGGCAACGCCGTCCTTGGTGATGCGGGGCGCGCCGAACGACTTGTCGAGGACGACGTTGCGGCCCTTCGGACCAAGCGTGACCTTCACGGCATTGGCGAGGATCTCGACGCCGCGCAGCATGCGGTCGCGGGCATCGACGCCTAACTTGACTTCTTTAGCTGACATATTTGTCCTCCCTGAATTGAAATTCGTCTCTCACCTGCGAGGCAGCATAGGCAGGCGTTCCTCAGGGGTGAGCATTTGCGGCGGAACACGACGTCCCGTTTTGCGATTACGCGCCCCGCTCGAGCAGTTCCTTCAGCTTTTGCTCGTTTCTCGGCAGCTGCCTTCGCACTTGCCGAAGGATGAGCGGAGCAAGCACCCTGGCGATCCCGTGGGCTTCTACTTCAAGGGCGATCGTTACGCGCGACCGCTTGCCCTCATCGAGTGGCTCAACTGTGCCTTTGGCAATCGCTGTGAGCGGGCCGCCAACGCCGCGCACCGTCCACGTCCTCGGAGGATTCAGTTCAGTTATCTCCTCGGTCCTCTGCAACTTCCGCGGACCGACCCGGCGGGTCACCACGGCTTTCAGTGGGGCGTCGCCCTGCCGGCGTGCCGACACGACTCCCCCCTGCCATTCGGGGAAATGCGAAAAGTCCGTCGCGTATAGGAAGACGTCTTCGGGGCGACGGGATATCTCAATGCTCTCTACGATCGCTGCCATCTGTTCCTCCTTTGCTCCGATCTCCTGCGGATGTCGCCGGGCCCCGGCGCTGGGCATCCGTCGCTATGGGAGCCGGCGGAGGCGCACCGGGTCAGCAAGGATGTCGTACCCGTCTGGGCCGATGGGCTCATCTCCATTTCGCACATGCTGTGGGCCTTTGCATCGTACTCCCCCAATCACCCGGCGGATAGCTGGACGTCCCTGAACAGAACTTCTCTCCTTCCGAAGAAACCGGATTTCCTGATTTACGGCGGCCAAATAAGGTGTACCACAGGTTCTTACTGGAGATCGCGAAACGTCCGTCTCGCTATCGGACGGCATTGACCGCGAAATCTGGCTGAATGAGCGTCTGTTGCCGGCCACAAGGTTCACAGGCAGCAACTGTTCAATGGCAGAAAGCGGCCCTTCGGCTTCGATGTCGAAGGCACCGGCAAGAACAGGCGGCTGGTCCCGAAAGCCTCTGAGCAGGCCGCGCTGGCTCGCGGGAGAGCGTTGCAGGTCGAAGGCAAGAGTCTACGTGAGATCGCGACGGTCTGAGCCGACGAGTTTGGTTTGGCGAAGATCGACGCGAAGAGCGTGGAGCGACTCCTCGATCGCGTTGCTGCCTGATCCACGATCTGATCGCGCCGTCGACGTCTCTATGATCTCGCGACTCCGCTGATCACAATCCTGACTATCTACGAACCTCAGCCTCTCAGCGGCCGGTGGTCAACCGCGGCGGGATCTGGGACATCATCCAAAGCTCGATCGCAGCCAGGATCGCGACCGCCGCGCCGATTACCACATGCACCGTCATCGCGGTGGTTCCCTGGAAGCCAAATACCCAGGGCGAAACCAGCGCCCACAAGCCGACGATGAGGTTAAGCCACTCCTCCCACACCGCGAATGCCGCCAGCGCCGCGATTGCGAGGATCGCGATGGCGATGCCGGTGATATAGGCGTTGGTGGAGACCGTTCCGGCGTCGAAGCCGAACATCCAGGGCGAAACGAACAGAATCGCGCCAAGGATCAGGTTTGCGACGTCGCACAGTTTTGCGTTCGTCCAGTTCTCCATCCAGTTCTCCATGACACCTCCATTGGAAGGTTTACACACGCTAATCAACCGTAAGTTCGCCGCGCCAGTTCCATCGCGGTCCGCGGCATAATGGCAAGGGACAATCCCCGCGGCTGGTGTACCGGCCTCCGCCGCTGTTCGCCGTCGTCGCAGCCACGCAGCGCGCGGCGTAAGCCCGCGAGCGCGCCTCGCCCGGACAGACACAAAGCGGCTAGCCGGGAGGCCTATCAGTGCGCTCGGTAGGCGGGGCCTTACGGCAGCGACCCTCGAAGCTCAGCGACACCAGAGGTGGCTCGACCGGATTTCTCAGCAGGTCCGACATTTCGCGCGAGGATCGCGGCAATCAGGAGGATAAACATCGCGACGGCAAGCCCATTCAGGATCGCAGCCTGATATCGATTAAACCAATAGCGCATCATTGCTGCACCCATGCGCATCGCCCCGCCCGCTGCAACTTGTGTCGTTGAGTCGTTGGGCGATTTGGTGGCGCCCCGGTCGCTAACCAACGTACAGCCTCCGCCAGGAGGCCGTCGCTAAGCGGACCATCAGCTGCACTGGACCACCCCGCGGCTATCGAAACCTCGGCCCGTCAGAAGTGCCGCCGAGGTAACTTCACGCGCGGTCGTCGAGAGGATCGCAGGCGCGCCTAGTGGCGGTCAGTGACCAAAACAACCGGCGCCGATTCTTGGACGGGCTTGCGATTGCCCTCATCGGAAGCAACACCCGAGGGCTGGGCCGCAGCGCCTTGTGAGGCCCGTCCAACAGTTGTGGATGGAGCGGTGGCGACGACGACGGGATCCTTGGCGCTTGCCTGACGGTTCCAATCGCATGCGGTTGCCGGATAGGCGGTAAGAGTAACGGCAGCACAGGTCGTCGCAATCACGATCTTCTTCATGGCCGGGCTCCTCTTCGAGGCCACGTCATTTTACTACGATGAGCCTTGCTCGAATGCATCTTACTACGATGAGCCTTGCTCGAATGCATCGGCGTGATCACGAAGCTGCGAGAGCAATGCAGCCCACGGAGGCACGGGAAGCGCGTTTGCCGCTGGGGCTGCCAACTGGAGGGGCCGGATTCTTCAGCCTTGCCCGCCTGCACAGGATTACGAGGTCGTCAGCATAGGCCACGATGAGAGAGCCGAGGCTTCGCTCCAGCCCGAGCATCTTCGATCCCAGTACAAACCGGCGCATGTAGAGGTTAGCAGCAGCAGATGCAGCACGCGCCGATCAACAATCCGGCGCTCCACCGACTTGAGAGGGTCGGCATGCGGAATGCTTCCGAAGTAGTCCGCGAGGTCGGCGTCTACGACTTCCGGGTGGCCGCGAAACAGCTGCTCTTCCACCTCGACCACCGCCTGTTGGGCATTGCGCCTGGGGCGGTAGGCATACTGCTCTGGTGGAAGATCGGCCTCAAAGATCGGTTCTAGCACCAGCATTGCTGCCGTCATGTAGACTCGATCGCGCAAGGTTGAGATGCCCAATGGCCTGCCTTCGGTATGTACACTCTTTTGAGTGGGTCGGGTCGATACGTCTCCTGCCTGAGCGCAAGCGCAAGTTTCGCCAAGCCACCGCTGCACCCCGTACACTTCGATGTCCGCGAAGTCCTGGCCGTCCACACCCGGTGCGCCCTTGTTGGAGCGGCATTGAGGATAGGCATGGGCCAAGATGTCTTCCCGGTTGATCTTGTCGTACAGGGCATAATAGCGGTAGCCGGCTTCAGCCTTCGCTTTCGCGTGCAACGCCGTCTGCAGTTTCTGAACACTCTTCGGAGTTGACAGGTTGCCCAATCCCAAGGTCCCTCACTACGTCTTGCGTTCGTCTTGAACTGAGGTCCCTTCCCTCCACCGGCGTTACCCGGCTTCACCAGTACTACGAACCCCTCCGCATCCCCACGGCGCCCGGCCTGTCCCTCGCGGGCGTCCGGTTGGTCATCCCCGACCACGTCGTGGGGCCTCCCGTGTTGCGTACGCTTTCCTTGTGTACATGCTGTCGCCACTACCCCGGCGCAGCGGCTGAGCGTACTACTTCGCTCATTCCCCCAGCCGTATTAGCCTTTCCCGAAAGGGTCGTCGGGTCGGCCTGCGCATCGTCCTTTTCGAGGCTTGCTCGGCGTTCACTCGCGTTACGGCCTGCACACTCGCGCTGTCACCAATTCGTGACACGCTCATCGAGGGCTTCAGCCACTTCGTTACCTCCATGACTGCTCCGATTGCTTCCGGCTGGAGCGTTTGCCGAGTGGGACTTGCACCCACTGGAAAGCGCCGCCTTGTCACGGTGCACACCCGTCTCGGGCATTGGAGCCTGATAAAGCTTCCGGCACTGGTTCGCGCCATTGGCCGCTCGAAAGCTGCTATAGCTTCGGGATTGCGCAAGGCCCGCTCTCGGAGGGGTCACATGCGACGGCGCGGGTGTCTCCCTGTTTTACTTTTGCTGAGCGGTTGCGGCGGGACGACGCCCGAGTGTGATTTTTTAGATACGCGCAGTACTGTGGTTAAGATCATTTCAGACGACAGCAACAACGCGCTTGTCAACTACGCAGTCGAGAATTCGAGGGCGGTTGCGGCGATGCTAAGTAATGCGAATACAGAGTCTGAAAAACTTGCCATTTTGGAAAAGGCGAGACGAGGCGCCGCGTATAGGCTGGATGATACAATACGCACAAATTCAAGAAGCCGAGCCAAGCGAGCAGTTACTTGTTCTGGGTTGTTGCATGTGACCGTTGAGGATGTGACAGCGCAAAAAGAGGTAGACTTTAAAGTAGAACAAGCTGCGGACGGCAAGATTTCCATTTCGGTCAGCCCATTTCAATTTTGACCGATGCCGCGTCACTGGCGACTACCGACGAGATACGCGAATGATGTCGTTTATTGGCCCATCAGCGAAGTGGCAGCAGTCTCAATGAGGTCCGCTCCGTGGGGCGTAGCGGGCTAGATTTGCTCGCGTTGAGTTCTTCGCATTTTGACCCGACTGAGACATTGGCGCGGGCCTTCTGTGCCGCGCTTAGGACCACGGCGGCTCTTCGCTTTCCCCGGCTGGCTCGTGGTGGATCGTGACGCCCGCCGAACGCAAGCCGGTCAGCAATACAGTTCTTATAGAGGCAGGATCGAATCCAATGTCCTTGGCGTTTGGTGGATGTGCCTCACTGCCCTTCAATCGGAGCGCCAAGTGTGCTGAACGACGAGATTGACCTGATCGTCAGTCATGATCTGCTTTTCCTGCTACCATTTGTTATCCGACTAGGTAGCACACATGAAAATTGGGCGGTACGCGATTGGACCGCCCCCACCAGATGCCGAGCGGCACTCGCCTCGACCGCCGCTTTTGATCCAGAACGGCCTATGCTGCACATCGAACGAGACATGCGAGACATCCGCTTCTCATGATCGTACAGTAAGGCTGCCCTAAATTCAGCCGGACGGTGGCCCCGTCGGACAAGCTGTATCACCGGCGCGGCCAGTTGTAGGCGACGGTGACTGAGAGACCAACGCGCTCCCGTCTGAGACGAGAGGGAGCGTGCCATGATCGACCAGCCTGATTTCGATTCATATTCAATCCAAGCACGTATCTGCCTTGGCATTGCGATCTTCGGCCCTCCTCGGTGCTGTGGCGATGACGAGCATCTACCTCGCGCAGTAAGGCCGCGAGCGGCGGCCTGAGAGCTCCCACTTCAGTTTTGTTCTGGCGTTGCTCCTATCCCGGGTGCATATTGGTTCCATCACTGCAGGCACCGTTGCTTCGGTCGGTGATGAGAACGCCGGTTGCGCTCCCGCCCAATTCACGTAGGGAAAGGAGAGTGCCATGAGACGACGCCCACAACCCCAAATATTTGACGAGAATCTGAACGCGGAGAGAGCCAGCATCATAGCGGAACTGGAAAACACACAGCCAGGACCGCAGCGTGATCTTCTGGAAAGCAAACTGCGCCAACTCGAGTCCGCTTCTGCTATCGACGGATGGCTGACGTCGCCGGGCCTGCAACCCCCTGAAGAATGAGGCCGCCTCAGTTGGTAGCTTTTGTGCAAGGGGTCAGCAGATGCAGGAGTATCGCGCATACATCATGGGCTTCGACGGGCATATCGAGCTTAGCACCCAACTGATTTGCGAGGACGAAACCGAAGCCAAGAAGCGCGCCAGAGCGTTGGCTGACGGATACGACGTAGAGCTATGGATTCAAGATCGAAAGATCGCGGAGTTTAAGAGTGAGTAAGGCCGCCTCAGTTGGCCGCCTCTTTCGTTCTCGTCGTCCTGCTATGTCATCTGCTGGCCCAGCAACCGACGTAGACCCGACACAGCCAGTTCGTCAGGTTCGTGTTGGCTGCCGGGGATGGAACAACTCTTCGACGGACTGTTTCGGGTCCTTAATCTGAGAGCGGTCCTTGCGATCGTTCTTTTGTGCTTCAAGCTTCTGTAGGAAGCGGAAACGCGGCGACCGGGTCGCATGCCCTGATCGGCCGTGCTTGGTCATACCGAAGCCCTTTTGGCCGCTGTGCGTCATTGGGCAGTGCCTTGGCTTGGCCCGGCGATCTCCTAAGTTGGATCGCAAGAGGTCGCTCGAAGTTGACCGACCGCAAGGCCCGGACGGGTGACGCCGGAAGACTACACCAATTCCCCAGACGAGCAAGTCGCCGAGGCTGGCAGATAGCAAAGCGGATGGTCCGCTACGGTCAAAGGCGGCGGTGGAAGCGACTGTGGACCGATGCCCGGCGTACCGCTGACAGCCGACGTGACGACCATCATTGGCCTGTTCGGCTCCGGGACTCAAAAGCGGCGGTCCCGAATGTCTGCGCTCGTGCCGCGGTTGCTTGCTAAGCAGACGTGAGCCCCGAAGGGTCTCGTTGCTTTATGAGTGCACGACTAAACGATGGCGAAGGTGTGCGCTCGATACTCGCACGGGAAACTCACGATGGCTTTGCTCTATCGAGAAATGGTTTCCAGGAGAGCGCCTCGCGGCTGGCCTCGTCTAGATGTCCATCCTCTAAGAGCCTTCCGACATATGTGAAGTATTCACAAAGGAATGAGGCGTCAGGCAGTTCGAACACGCGCTCACCGGGTACCCACAAATCGTATTTCCTGGCAGAGATAAATGCAGACATGATTGCTGGTTTGAGATCGCGCGCAATGTCCGGCCATCCCGACGATGCGGTCCTAATCTTGATGCTATCTGAAAGACTACGAAATTTATAACCGAGGCTCCGGAGCTCAAAAGCCCTTCTTTCGCCTGACTTCCGGGTTGACGAGTCTAATGAAACGCCGATTACGATTCCGGTCATCAAGACCAACGCAAATTTGAACCAACGTAGCTGGCCCACCGCGACGAGGTTGTTGGAAATTGTCGTGGCCACAGCGTTGGGCTCGGAAAAGACATTTTCCGCCAACCAGGTTTCAAAAGTCGTGCCGATCAAGGGGATCAGCAAAAGACCCCAAATCCCAAAAAGAAGCGGTTTGAGCCATTTGGACATAGACCGCTATTGGCTAGCATACTCGAAAGAATCCTTGGAGGGCTTGTCGACTTTGGCGACGGGTCATTTTCGACCGACGCTGCGGGTTTCGCGCGCCGCTCGATGTCTGCTTTACTGCTGCTTAGCTCATAGGTCTGTCCGCGGTGCCTGCACGTTCTTTCCATCGTTGCGCTCTATCGAGGATGAGCCGCTGCTTACCTCCTTACACATGTGGCTTCTTGGGACGGCTTTCCTTCGCTTCTTCCTCAGTCAACAGTTGGCGGATCGTCTCGCGCTTGTGCTCGTCGGTCTCCTCTTCGAGGAGCTTCCGATACCGTCGGATGTTCTCGTTGTGGATGTACTTTTCCATAGAGCCAACCTCCCACGCGGAGAGGTATTATAGTCCGAACAAAAACTTAACGCATGTAATTCTTAAGCGCTCGGGCTCCCCGCGACGAACTAGGATAGGCTTAGATTTCGGTCGCGGGTCACCCCTTATTCGGGATGCGTCCTGACCGAAGCGATCCTGCCGCAAGGTGAGCACTTGTAAATGCGGACGGCGGGCGAATTCGATACCGCTGGCAACTCACCTACGAGCGACATTTCACGGGAGCATTTCTCACAAGCCGGGCACGGCGCAGCTTCATTGGAGCGTGTCATAGGATCAATCACTTAAGTGCAGCTATCGTGGGGCTGCCAAAAACAATCGGAAGAGGTAGGCGAGCGCTGTCGAGGCTTCCTATCCAACTGCGTTGGATAGGCTGACAAGGCCGGCGTCAATCGCAGCGATGTCGATTTCAATCTGTTCGATCGAGCGACTACAGTCAAAGCCCCTCCCGGATTCCAGATCGACCGCAAGTCGCCGCCTATGCATTCTTAGGTCCTCTAGGGACTGGCGATCTCCTAACCGAGCATAGCCATCGACGATCAATTCGATTGCACTGGACATCACAGACCTACTCAAAAAAATTCGGAAAACAAACGCGCCGATCCTAGCTGGCACGGCGGTGAGTAGACAAACAGGACTGTCGTGGCTTCTGCCGGAAAGTCCTATCGGCACGACTCCTAGCGCGTCGTCCGGATGGCATCACTGTTGCGCCGTTTGAGCGCGGCGAGATCGGTCCCGATCTAGCCTGCCGGATGGGATTGGAGCCAAGCGCCTCGATCGGCCTTACCGCGGCGGGCGGCAGAAGTTCTGGATTAAGGTCAAGTACCAACAGCATCCAATGGAGCGCGAGCTGTAAACCCCAAGACAGGCTGTGCTCCCTCGTTTGAGCTAACCGCATTGCATTCTTCGAAGTAGGACGACAGTGCAAGCTCAGCTAGGTACTCCCAGTGTTCTGCTTCGGCGAGGAGCTTCCATTTGTTCATGCTGTTATACGCGGCCTGTTGACGGCACAGCGAACCCCTTGCGCGTAAGCGTCGCACCTTCTCCACTGCGAACCTCCCTTTGGGCTTTGTTTCTCACATGCCCGTTGTTAGTGCGGTCGGAGTTAAGTCTCGCAGATTGAAACGAGGAGTGATAGTCCGGTGTTTGACTGGGGCCAAATGATGACAGCGCAATCGTCTGACTTTTTGTTCTTGATTGCATCGGCTCGAAACATTGACGGGATCGAAAAGCGCAGCACAGAATGAAGGCGCTCTTTCCCGAACCTCAAGCCCCCCAATGTCGGAAGCGCGGCGGTCTAGTCGGGAGCGCCGTGCTTGGCCAATTGTTCGACCATTTCGGATGGCCCGCCTGCGTTGCAGGCGTGGGCGCGATCTTGGCTCTTGCGTCCCTTCTTGTCTCAAGGCTCAGACTTTCTTCTGATTAAACGGTTAGCGGCACGTATGGATCAATGTCGGATAGTAATCCGCCCGCAACCTTCGGCTAAGTGGCGGCCCAGCTCGATCGCTTGGGCATTGCCTACCTCCACGTCGTCGAGCCGCGCATCAGGGGCACCGAGGAGATCGCGCATGGTCAGGCGCCGATCGCCGCCCAGCATTTGCGGCCGAAGTTCTCCCGGACCTTGACCGCGGCAGGCGGCTTCGCACCGGATTCGGCGGAGGCTATCCTCGCGACCGGCGACGCCGACCTCGTCGATTCGGTCGTCACTTCATCTCCAACCCGGATTTGCCCGAGCGGCTGCGGCGCGGCCTTCCCCTCAATCGCTACGACCGGTCGACCTTCTACGGCGGCGACGCGCGCGGCTAAGGTGACCACTGCCGGGGTTGAGTATTTCATCCCGATGAAAATTGTACCGGCCGCCAAGGGGCCGCTTTCAAAGCGGCCCCTTCCGATTCCAACATCCGCAGAGGCGGTGTGAGTGTTCCTCTAGGCGAACACTCTGTTCTCATTCAGCCATTTGCAACTCCCGCCCTGCGCTTCAAGGTTCTCGTTGGGGTAGCTCAAGGGACGGAGCGAGCCATGGAGTTGTACTGGGCCGAGAAGGTCATAGAAGCTAAAAGCGCGTCGACAGAGCGCAGATGGTCGTCCTGGCCGCTTGCGGGGGACATTCCAGCGATGGAGTGTCCCCCACAATTCTCACCGGCATGGATGCCCAGAGCAACAACGTCTGGAGGCCGATGGGTGGCACTCTTAGACAGAACTCATGCAAGGCGACGTGGATATTTGCATCATCAAGCGTAACGTTGGCGCCTTGGCCAGTCGGAATTCGTTGCCTTCCAGGCGCGGTACGACCTTCCATGTACTTCAACCCCATCCACCAATTCGCCCACGTAGGGCAACGACACGTCGACGTACTCACCGAGGCGTAACCCGTGAGCATGCTCGGCGGTAGACCATGGTTTGCTGCATGGGGCCGGCAACGTGGTCCCGTGCGTCATGGTCGGCAATCGCCCACAGGATTCGCAGCGTCCTTGATGCGCTTTCGCGGGACCGGGGCTGCGTGCGGTAGCGGCGAGAGGAAAAACGCACTGACGGGACTCGCGGGCCGCGACGGAGCCCCTCCTCGCCCTCAGGGTTGGGGAGAAAGAAAATTCGGTTGATGTGTCAGTGCGCGGAAATGGCGGGTTGGGGCAACTAACCTTTTGATTTGTTTTGTGGGTGGCAGTCCTGCCGGGCCGATCAAGAAATCAATGGCTTATTGGATGTTGATTCCTCGTCCCTTTGAGCCACCGCACCAGAAACGCTTCGCTTCGTCGTCATCATGCCGCACCTAAGCGGCTGGCGAGATATATCGCTCGACGCTCTATCTCACTAGGGCTTCTTCTTCCCGTCGTACTGTCGGCGGTCTTGCCGCATGAAACGGCGGAACAGCGCCGTGCGTCCTTTCATCCAGCGCCCCACAATCGTGGATTTAGGTCGCCTGAACTGCCGCTGGCTTGCGCATATCGAAGCGGGCGCGCTGCGGTTCCGGACGCAGAAAAAGCAGTCCAATAATTCCGCCGACCAACGTAACGACGCCGCAGACCGAAAAGCCGAGGCTGTAGCCCTCCAAAGCTGACGCCGCTCCTTCGATGACGCTTCCCATGAGGTAAGGGGCCACGACTCCTGCCGACGTGCCGACGGCACTGTTGATGCCCAGTACAGCGCCGCGCTGCCCTGGCGGTGTTATCTCGGCAAGAATTGCGGGCGAGATCGGATAGACAATCGAAGGCAGCGCAACGCCGGTTAAGACCAGAATGATCTTCAGCCCAATACCGGCGACGTAAGGCGCCGCCAGCAGGGCAAGTCCGCCGAGAATGAGGGCTGAGCCAACCAAAACGCCGCGCGCCACCCGGCTGGTAGACCCGCATCGCATCATCCACTCGGAGATCCAGCTTCCACTGATAACCACGAGAAAGCCGACCAGGAACGGCAGCGCCGTCAACTGACCCGCTGCTGTCTGGGAGAAGCCCAGCGCCGTGACGAGCCACGGTGTGAACCAGGAAAGAATAAGTGCGAGGCCGAAATAGGCGCCGAAGTAGCTGCACCACGAAGCCAGGTTCGTTGGGCTCATCAGCAGGGTGCGGTAAGGAATATGATCCGCGGCAGTGGAGTCCGCCGCGACCTCACCTTTACCCTCCTCGCCCCAAATCGCCCAGATCAACACCCAGAGCAGCCCGACGACGCCGAGCGCGCCGAAGGCAGTATGCCAGCTGTAGTTGGTGATGACCCAGCTGAGGAGTGGGACCACAATAATTACGCCGACCGATGCTCCCTGAGAAATGATAGCGCCGGGAAGCGTACGCTTGTCATCTGGAAACCACTTGTAAGTCGCATGGAGGGCAACCGGATAGGCGGGTCCTTCTCCTGCTCCCAACACGATTCGGCAGGCGATCAAGGTTTCGATTCCGATCGTACCCAGCATGGGAAACTGGACCAGCGCCCAAACGAGACCCATTGCCAGGAGCGCCCATTTCGAACGGATTCGATTGACAAGAAAACCCGTGACAACTGCAGAAACCGAGAACAACAAGAAGAAGCTCGACCCAACCAGGCCGAACTGCTTCGGCGTCAGTCCCAAGTCGGTCATGATTGGCACGCCAGCCAAACCTACGATGACCTTGTCAGCGAAGTTGATCATCATGAAACCGAAAAGCAGGGCGACGATGGCCCAGGCTTTTCCGAGTGTCTTTTGAGCTTGCACCGGATTCCTCCCTTTGTATTCATTTTTTATGCGGCGGCGCATTTTCGTGCGCAGAACTCGCGATGCTCCTCGCGAGTCCAGCGGTCACGGACACGTCTGGTCCACCGACTGGCAATCTCCGGCACCAAGCCGGGCTCGCCGGTTGCGGTACTCGCTTTTGCTGACCACAAGCGGACGGCGAAAATCTCACAGGTGCTCGAAACGGCAGCCGCGCGCTTCGAGGATCGGCTGCATTTCGCGAAACGCCGCGGCATTGCTGGTCAACGGGATGGCAGGATAAAGGTGATGGATGCCATGATGCTCCATCCCGAGCACCAGGATATTGCCGAGCGGACTGGTGAAGAACCGAGTATTTCGATAGCGGTCTTTTTCCTTCGCCGGATGATGCGGCGCCCAACTCAGAAACAGCGAGATGTAGCTCGTGCCAGTATGACGCGGCAGCCACCAGATCAATGCCGCTTCCAGCGCGTAACCTGCCCAAGCGAGCACAGCGAGGATACCCCAGTAAGACAGCGTTTGCAGCGCGCCTTCCAAGGCGGCGCGATGGACGACCGGATTGCCGCCGAGTCGCTTGATCGCGACAGCGTAGCTGTTTGGCCGACCCGGTTGCCGTCGCTTGATGCCGGTCAGAATCGCCTGCCACCACGTGTCGGCCTTCGCGCCATGATCAGGGTCGAGGTCGGGATCGTTCGTATGACGGTGATGCTCGATGTGGGTAATCCGCGCGATCTTGAACGGCAGCACCAGCGGGATGGTTGAGACATAGCCGATCAGTTCATTGAGCCACCGCAGGCTCTCTCCGGGTCTGGCGAAGTTCGAATGCTGGGCCTCGTGCGAAGGCAGGTAACAAAGAATGACGTTCACGGTTGCGATCGGGAACGTCGCCCATAGCGGCAGCATGCCGGTGAAAACAAGCGGCCAGAGGGCGAGCCAGCATACGAGATTGCCGAAGCCCCAGATCGCCATCGCGAGCGGAAACTTGCCGATATATTTGCGGGCGATCGCCCTCTCCTGACCGATAAGGTCATTGCGATCGTTGTTGCCATCGGCGGCCGCGAGAATGCCTGCATCCATGGTCATTGTCATAGCCAGCTTCCGCGAATTTTTGCGTAGAGACCCCAAGCGGCGCCAAGGGCGAGCCCGGGCCAGATCGGAGAGAAGCCGAACGATGTTCCGAGGCCGGTGCCCGTCAGGAGCGTTGCAGTCAGCGGAGCGATAAAGCCCAGGCCGAAGAACAGCGGTCCCCAGGGATTCAACCGTTGCAGCACGGTTCGGATCATGCGCGCTTGCTCCTTCCGTTCTGGTTTCAGGGCGGTATCAGTGAGCTTTTTTTCCGGCCGCGGTTTCGCGGGCATTTCTCGCTAACGAAACCGACCTACATTTAGGAAAGCGGACCGCCTTCAAGGGTGA
>NZ_JBBIAM010000180.1:0-13820 GCF_054185185.1 Bradyrhizobium sp. UFLA05-153 | reverse complement strand
TTGCTCGCTTCATCTGTCCGTCCTTCTTCTGGCCGGACTCTAACTCCTTCTGGAGGAAATACTCAGTGGCAGGTCACAACCACCATTACTCAGGTCACAAAGGACCTCGGCGAAGAAGACTGACTGACTGCGGGACGTCGCCAACGAAATGGAGATCGAGGACGTCTGGGTCCACGGCGTCGGAGAAGAATGGCGTCCAGGCGGCTGCCAACTTTGCGCGCCGATTGACACCGATGTTCCGTGCCAACCCGCTCGGCGGGCCAGTGCGCGCGCTATGACAGGGGCCGCGTGCTTTCCTCCGAACATGAAGCGCATCACGGGTCCGAAGCTGAACGCGAATTCAAGGCCACCGACGCCTGCGTACTCGATCTCACGCAGAAATTGCTCGGTGATTTTCCTGATAGCCGGGGCCGCCTCGTGTGCCGCCGTGCAAAGCAAGGTGCCGCCTGTTTTCTGAGGAGCGCTCCTCAGCTTGCGACCAGCAAAAAACGACGTCAGTGGAATATCGAAAAATAGATACTGTCATCGGATCCAGGAATCCAACTCTGCAATACAACATCCCCGCCACCTCGGCTCATCGGCTTGGCTCAATTCAAGGTCGCCCGCTCGGCCGGCAGTCCGCTCCTGCCGAAGGTTGGGAACCAAAAGGGGCTATGACTTCGCATCATGCACTCTTTTCCTTAACTTTCCTTAACGCATCGAGGACAACTTTAATATCTCCCCACAAACCACTCGCCTTGACGAGCAGCTCATGTCGGTCGGCATCGTCCGGGACGCAGATCCTGCGCAATCTGAAGAGCGGAGTCTCTTTCGTATTGAACCCGCAATCGGCGCTCAAGGCGCAGCTGTAACCCGCCCTCTCCGCCAAACGTAGCTCGCGTTCGGAATAGTCGCCGTTTGGATAGGCCAGCGCATACACCTCGTGTCCGAGCTTAGTCTGAAGTTCTGACCTTGATCCTGCGATCTCGGCCTCGGCCTTCTCTTCTGAGCAGCGTGGCAGGATCGGGTGGAAGACGGTATGCGATTGAAAGTCCACCCTGCTGTTCAGTTCTCTGACCTCGGCGATGGAAAGTACCTGCCGGTCATCGAACTCTTTCGCCTCATCGAAGCCGGTCCGACGCAGGGCTACGAGGCGTTCGTCGTCAGGCACGGTCTTGAGCCGTTGAACGAGTTCCTGTGACTTCTCATGCAAGAACCAGAACCTTCGACGCGTCCCGATGAGACCGCTGCAAAGAAAGATCGTGATCGGGACGTTGTGCCGCTCGAGAACGTCCTTCAAGGCGAAGTTGCTGCGGTGTCCATCATCAAGGGTAACGACCAATGCCTTCGGCGGCAGCTTGCTGAAATCACCCGTCCGCCTTGCTTCGACGTAGGCGGATAAGGGGACAATGTTGTAGAGGCGTCCGAGCACGCCGATCTGCGCATCGAAGACCTGCGGCGTTGGAGCGTGATAGACGAGAATCGTGACCTTGTTACGCTGGAATACCTCTCGAAACACGAACGGAAGCAACGTCAACCGCAATGCCAGAAACGCGAGTTTCCGCCTCGCCGTACTTTCAGGCCCCCGGGAGAGTCCATCTCGCCGTACTGGGGTCATCTGCTCTGCGGCAAGCGCCTGCGCACCGCCCTCCCCCTGAAGTTGGAGAGAACTTCGGTATAAACGCCGACGATCTTCTCGGCGGTGAGCGCCTGGTCGTACCTTGCCATTGCAGCCCGCCCCTGGAACACACTGCGGCGCGTCCCTTTAAGAACCTCTCGGAGATTGCGAACGATAGCGCCGACGTCCTGCGGACAGATCCGTGTTCCCGCCACGCCACTGAACAGCTCGCGGACGTCGCCGACGTCCGTCGCCACTACCGGCAGATTGCACGCAAGAGCTTCCTTGACGGAGGTCGGGGACCCTTCTCGATCCGAGCAGAGAAGCATGGCGTCGGCCGCGCTGTAGTACCATGGCATTTCACCGTTCGCCACATTGAAGACCGTCATCAGCTCCGCGTCGACGCCCTCCTGCACGAGTCGGTCGACTGACGCTCTTGCCAGATCATATCTCTTCACACGGCGCGCCGGATCAAATGGAAACAGAACGATATGCCTGTCTTTCGGCCATCCCAGCCGCGCACGTGCTTGGTCGCGCTCGTACGGTTTGAATACGCCGAGGTCGACCCCGCAGGGAATCACGATTCCCGGAATCCGTCTCCGCATCCCCTCCGAAACGACTATGACGGCATCGGCGAAATGCGAGACAGCCCGCGTGCACAGCCCTTCAAAGATATTTCCGAGTACGTCACTCCCGTGCAGCGTGATGACAAGCGGCGCCTGCATCCGAAACATTGCAGGATAGGCGGAATAACCGTAATGCGCATGGACGATGTCGTATGCCACCGCGCTCGTCATTCGCATGACATCAAGAGTGCCCCTCAGATAGTTCATCTTGGACTGGAATCCGAGAATATTGATGACGTCGACCGTGTGGCCGAACCGGCGCAGCTGCTCCACCTGCTGGCGCACGAAGGCTCCGTAGCCCGGTCTCTGCGGACTCGGATACATGTTGGTGACACAGAGGATCCTCACGGTCCTGCGTTTCCTCAGCGCCCGGCAGGAATTGCCATCGCATGACTGGCCTGCGCCGGCCGTCGGTGCATTTGCTCGGCCCAATGTCTTCGCCATGCCTCGAAGGAAAGAAGGGTCCACAGCTGGGACCCATAGTCCTTCTCCCCCGAGATATGCCTCCGCCAAATCTCTAGCGCCGGTTTTACGTCGAGGATCCCACCACCGTATCTGGCAGGCGCAAACAGGTCCTCCGCCCAATCGCGTAACGGTACTCTAAGCCATTCGCCTATTGGCACACTGAATCCCATTTTCGGCCGCTCGACCAAATGGCGAGGAACGTAACGGTCGAGGACCTGTCGCAGCAGCCACTTCGTCTCTCCGTTTCGCACCAAAAACCGTCGAGGAAGGCGCCACACAAATTCGACTATACGATGGTCCAGGAGTGGCGGACGCGCCTCCAAGGCAACTGCCATCGACGCCCGATCCACCTTCTGCAGGATATCGTCCGGAAGGTAGGTAACTGTGTCGAGAAAACGAGCGCGGTCCAAAACGCCGAGTCCTGCTGGCGCCCCTCCAAGACCAGGGGGATTTTCCCGATCAACCATGTGAAGCCCCACATCCGGAACGCGGCTGACAAGCCGAGTGTAAACCCCATCCGGATCCAGCGACAGCACATGAGACAGATTTCGCACCTTATCTCCAAGTCGTTGCGGAACCATACTGCCACGAAAGAGGTGCGATAATTGATTTAAGATGGCGGGTGGCAAAGCGCCCAAGATGCCACCGGCGGCCGACCGAAACTGAATAGGCACCGGGCCAGCGTATCGCCAGAACCCCGTGAAAGTTTTGTACCTGTCGTATCCGGCGAACAGTTCATCGCCGCCGTCGCCAGACAATGCTACGGTGACGTGACCTCGCGTCAGCTTCGACACAAGAAAAGTCGGTATTTGCGAAGGATCTGCCAATGGCTCGTCGTACATTTCAGGGACCAGAGGTACCGTCGCAAGCGCATCAGCAGCGGTGATGACCAGTTCCGAATGTATACTCCCTATGTGACGAGCAACACGGGCGGCATACGCCGACTCGTCAAACCCTAAGTCGGGAAAACCAATCGAAAACGTCCGTACCGGCCCCTTCCCAGCTGCAATCATCAACGCCGCAATTGCAGAAGAATCGATGCCTCCTGACAAAAAAGCGCCCAGCGGCACATCGGAGATCATTTGCCTGCTGACTGCGTCGGCGAGCAACGACGAAAACGTTTCTATTACCTCTCGGTCATCAATTTCCAGCGGCGCTTCGAAGCCTTCCGCTACGGCATCTTCCAAGCGCCAATACCGCGACCGGGAAATACGCCCATTGACACCAATCGATACGATCTCACCCGGCATCACCTTCTCGATGCCGCCTAATATCGCGCCCGGTGCCGGAACATAACCAAATTTGAGATAACTGCTTACCGCTGCCGCATCTATCTCCCTTGGCACGAATCCCAGTCTCAGCAACGCCTTTATCTCAGATCCAAACGCTATCTTCCCCCTATGGAAGGTAAAAAATAGGGGCTTAATTCCAAGTCGATCGCGGACGAGGTGCAGCACCCGCTCCCGGCGATCCCAAAGTGCCATCGCGTACATGCCGTTGAGCGACTTTATTGCCGCCGCTATTCCTTTACTTGCAACGGACTCGACCAGAACCTCTGTATCCGAATGGCCGCGCCACTTCACTCCGGCAACGCTCGGCTCCCGACGAATTTCTTCCGTGTTATATATTTCGCCATTGTAACTCACGACCCACCGCCCATCTGCCGACATCATGGGCTGCGCTCCGGCCTCACTTAGGTCAACTATGGCAAGTCGGCGATGTGAAATCGCGACGCCAATCGCTGCATCAATCCACACCCCCTCACCGTCTGGTCCGCGATGCGCAATCGCATTCGCCATGTCACGCGCCGCACTTTGCAGGGCCTCCGGCTGCGCGGCAAGGCTAGGGTCAATCAAACCTGCTATCCCGCACATAGCGACCAATCCCTTTCAGCAGTCTCCAAATATGATCGTTCGATCACCCCGAGGCCCAGCTCGCAATCAAACTTCAAAAGAAAGCGCCCTATTCCCGCTTGCCAATCGCCGAAACAGATCAACGTGCTTCTGCACCATTTGCTCAATCCCGAACTTCTGCTCGACGAGGGCCCGTCCCGCACGACCGAACGCGCTTCCAATGTCAGGACGGTCGACAATTTCCCTTATGCGCAGCGCTAGCGCATTTTCATCTCCGAATGGAATTAGGAATCCATTCTCTCCGTCCTTGACAATTTCGCGATTGCCCGCCGCGTCTGTAGCTATGACCGGCTTTTCCAGTGCCATGTACTCCATAATCACATTAGCTATTCCCTCCCCGTGGTATCTTGAGTCGGTTACCAAGACTCCGATGGAAAACGTTTTTACGATTTCTTCGACCCGTTTAGTGACTCCTAGAATGCGTATATTCGCCTGACCGTCGCTCTTCAAACGCACCCTGAAGCTTTCCAGATCCGGCCCTTCGCCGATTGCAACGAATGTAATGTCCTTCCGCTCACTGCACAGCAATTCTGCGGCTTTGAAAAACGTAGTATAATCTTTGTCTCGACTGAATCTTCCGATCATACCGACTACGTGTTTGGTTCTTATATCCAACGAACGCTTGATGTCGTTGACGTCCGGAAGATTATTTATTCGATCAAAATTAAAACCGTTTCGTATGCAAAGACCTTTTTTGCCATCAACTCGAAAAGCTCTAAGTCCAGCTAATGAATTCGCTAATATTACAGCTGAAAATGGAGCTGTCAGAAGTAAACGTCGGTACCTATAATCCTTCAAATTCAAAGAGAGCGGTGCATTGCGTATCATCCCGTTGATCAAAGCCGATCCGGATATCAACGCAATTGGCGACGCATACACCGTGCACATCGACTCCCACGAATATATTATATTCGGTCGGTACTGCCTTGCCAGGCTGTATAACTTCTCGAGAATACGGAAATCCCATGGTCTGCTTCTTCTGAAGATGTGTATTTTTATTCCCAGCGATCTCACCTCATCGTAGTGCATGACATCTGAAAGAACGACTAGTTCGTTGATGAACCCATCCATTTTGCTGAAACCGCGCAGCAATTCAACCAATTGTCGCTCCTTCCCTCCGGAGGTCAACGTGTCGGTTATATGCAATATCCTGATCGCGGAACTTGACGAATTCTGCATTCTATCACCCGACCGTTATGACCGCAGTCTTAGGACTCTCGGATACATGGCGTATATCGCAGCTGAGACGGATGTGTTTCGCACCCCAGTAGCCGCAACCGATCACGGCAAGCGACGGGCCATCTTTGGCGGTCTGAATTTCCGCGCCCTCGGTTTGGTTCGGAGTACCGATTGTTTGGTTCGGGGTCCGATTGACGGGGGAACAAGTCTGGAGCGCACGAAACATCACTCCCCCTATGATCCGCTCCCCACCCTCCATGATCCCTCCCAATAGGTCACGCCCTTTTCGACTTCGAGTTTACTTACAATCAACCCAGTGGAGACGGACCATTGAGTATTAATCCTTAGGGTTAGCACTGCCGCCTTTTGTGGGATGATGCTGTAGCTTCACCTGCGGGCAGGAACTCGAGGCGCAGTAGGCCGCGTCCCTGAGTTGACAGAGCGGACGGGTGCCAGCCGGGACGGTTGAGAAAACGAAGCTTTACGTGGAGCTGCTGTTTGCTGCCAAGGTTCTGATTGCCGCACTGCGGCGCCGCAAAGTGGTGGCGCCTGCCGTCTTCCTGAGTCTCCAAGGCGGAGCTTCCCAACGTGCGGCCGCCTTTTAGTTTTTTGACGTGCAGAGGAAACAGCTGGTGGAAGAGATTCAGAAAGCCGCCTCCGGGCTTAAGAGCTTTTCGGCTGGAGTCTCGATTTATGCCATCAACGATCAGCGCCATCTCCTTCTCGAGCGTGCGAACGACTTTGCCGAAAAGCTAAGTTCAACGGGGGCTCCATCGTAAGTCTACAAGGTCAGAAGCAAGCATTGACTGAGCAGCTACTGAGGCTGAAGCCGGTCTTCGCAATCGCAATTCGTCTTCGGGATTGCGAACAGCGTAGGAGCAACCAACATTGAAAGGACTGAAAGTGGCCCCATGACGAGCCAGGCGGCGCGATCTCTCACTGAGGCTCCGCCGCTCCTTCTCGTCGGCGTCTATCAGGACACAATGGCGGCTCTTTTCAGGGTTGATGCGGATTTTGCCGGCGCAAAGAATCAGGAGGCGCACCTTGGCATAGAGTTCCAGAGTGTAAACAAGGAGCTTGCCACTCTCTCGTCGAGAGAGGCGGAATACAATCGGCTGAGCCGCGACCTGACGCTTGCGGTGACCGCTGCCGAGAGTTATGCGAAGCGAACTACTGAACGGATCAACACGAGTCTCGCGAACGCACGCGTATCGGGCTCGCGATTTGCGCAATTGGCTAGCCCGCCAGATTTTCCCGCCTTTCCCAGCTGATCATTTTCCTGGCGCTGGCCTGGTCGGGGGATTGTTTTGGCATCGGCTGCGGCTCTCTCACCAGAAGCGTTCGCTTACGTCGGAACATACGATGCCATATCGCGCGAGTCCGCGGAAGCCGCAACAGACGTGCGGCGCGCGAAACCGCACGTCGTTTGACCTTCCTGTAGGTCATATGCGAATTTTTTCTGTGTCGTGCGAATGGTCCCGCGTCTACTGCCGCAATCGCATCGTTGTGGTGGCTTTCCTTGCTTCGCCAGTTGCCAACCAGACCATCAATTTCACCGAACGCACAGGGATAATCAAAAGCCCTGGAGTCGGAGACCAGACGTTCGGGCGGCCTGCTGCCCGCAATGAGTAGTTCCCTTCGTCCGCCTTGTACACTCGATTTAAATTGGAGCCAGATCGAGCCGACGCCGGGAACGTATGGACGCTGATTGCCTCTCAGGAAAATCCGTATCGGCCGGTGTCCCTGCTTTCCTTGCACGCGCACGTGCTTGCCTCGGCGCCAACGTCGCATAGGCGGCGAGGAGGGAACGCTTTTCGACCTCCCACTGAAATTCGGCGTGGACACGCTCCCTGTGGTAGTTCCACATACGCTCGCGCGCGCCGGCCTCGTCTTCAAGCAACGCCACGATTCCTTCCGAGCGCCTGCGGCATCGCCCGCATCACGCCTCGCCTTTGCCAAGTCGAACAGTGCGGCCGCGACAAGGCCGAGGTGCGTATCGTGTGGCGCGGCGGTGCAACCCCCGAGTTCATGGTCACCTTACCCGTCAGTGCCGTGGCTGCACTGAGCATTGGCGCGTAATGGCGCCTACGACGATGAGATCGCGCGAATTCTGACGGAGGAAGGACGTCACTCTCCGTGGGAGGCTGACAAAGCACCTCCAATCACGGTCCGGCGCATTCGCCTCAAGCACCGTCTCAAAGTCGCACGCCCGCGTCAAACCAGATGGCCAATGGTCCAGGGTTGATTAACAGTAGCCTAACTGGCAACGCGCCTCGGGATACCCTCGAAATGGATCTATGTTCAGCTCAGGGAGGGCAACATCCTGACCATCCTAGAGCCATCGGGCCGCTTCCTCTTCCCGGATAATACAACTGCGTTCCAAGCCATTCGCAGTTTACGAAATCACCATGTGGCAAAGATCAACCTGAGGGAGGATCACCGTGAAAGGTAGGGGCACCAACCGGCAATGCCGGAACAGCTTTGCCGCTCATCCGGTGAGCTTCTGGATGTATTCCCCGCAGCGTGTGACCCGCGCAAGCGCTATCCGAAACGCCTTCGTGTCCAGCACGAACTGACCGCCGGGAGCATGCCGATTGTTAGGTAGCCTTCACCCCGAACCCGTAAGGCGCACTGGCCTTATCGGCCTTATCGTTGCCGATGCTTCAGATTGATGATCTAGTCGAACCGCGCCCGGAATAGGTCGCTCGATCCTTTCGATATCTCGTCGGCTAATGCCGAGCAGGACGGTGTAGACCTGCAGGTCGAGGCGATGGCACAAATAATTGGTTGCCCATGGTCCGATGATCGCCGGCATCAGCGCGGGCTATCGCGTCGCCTCAATTCAAATGCTGCCGTCGCCTCAGCGTCTCAAATTGAATAGCTTTTTATAAGCACTTAAAAGGTTTACTGCCTCGTGGTCCCAAGCGAGCTCGCCATAGATCCTTTTCTGGCCGAATGCGCCCATATCGTTACCCCGCGCCGGATCATCCAGAAGCTCCAGTATCTTGTCGCCGAACTCCGCAGTATCCGTATTCTGTACATACAGAGATGCCTCTCCAGCCGAAACGCGCCCTTCGGTAAGGTCAAATTGGACGATAGGCTTACCCAAGGCCATGTACTCCATGATCTTGTTCATCGTCGATTTGTCGTTCATCGCACTTGGGCGGTCCGGATTTACGCAGACGTCCGCGGTCGTGAGTATTGTGAACAACGTGTCATCATCGACACGGCCAGGGAACGTGACCAGTTCGTCCAACTCAAAAGCCGTTGCAAGATTCTTCACCTTCTCCAATTCGGGCCCACTCCCGACGATGACGAACTGGACGTCGTCGCGGTTTCGTCTCCTACGGATGTGCTTGATTGATTCAAGTAGGAGATCGAGCCCTTCCTGTTTTCCAATAACTCCCACGTATGCGACAAGGAATTTCCGTCCCTTCTTCCAGGCCGGGTCTGGTGGAAGTAATCGCACGCGCGAAAGGTTTGGACCGGAGCGTACAACGAACACACGATCTGGGTTCATTCGCCCTCGTTCAATGGCAATGGCACGATATGATTGGTTTGTTGCTATTGATACGTCAGCCAATGCAAATGTCAGACGTTCAAGCAGAACCATAACCCGCCAGAGTAGGCCACGCTGTCCGAATTTTGCCTCGTAAAGTTCCGGATTGATATCGTGATGATCGAAAATGAAGGACTTTCCAAACAGAAACTTATGAAATGCACCGATTGCAAAAATAAGGTCCGGCGGGTTGCAAGCGTGGATTACATCAAACCCCTGCCTTGTGAGAATTTTCAAACTCAGCACGAACTCCCAAAATAAAGCCACGCTGTACTCGGCGAAATAGCCCAGCACCCCGCGCCCTTCTCTCGGCAACCAGTGACGATAGACGGTGATGCCCTCGATAATTTCAAATGAGGCCGTTGCCTGCGGTCCCTTGGGACAAATTATCGACACCTCATAACCGTGCCGCGCCAATGTGTTGGCTTCCGCCCACACTCGGGTATCGAATGGTACTGGAAGATTTTCGACGATGATAAGCACGCGGCGGCGCGCTGAGCCATTGATCGCGGATTGGGCAGTCGGCGCGGCGCCAACAAGGACCGCAGAACTAACGACGTCTGAACGAGCCCATTCGTACTGCTCGCTCGTAACGCCGGTCGCCCCGGGTGGTTTCGCTACCCCGGCTTGATCAGGTTGGCTTGCTTCGCGATCGTCACGAAAGAGCGTTAACATCGATAACCCGCCTAGTGCGTAACGCCATTTGCCTCGCCCATCCTCTGGTATCGATGACAAGGTCGAACATTTCCGACTCGGCGAAGGATTTGGAGACTAGTAGCTTGCGGAGCGCAGGCAAATTGGAGAACGCATAGCCGAGATTCTGCCCTAACAATTTGGACGGTTCGACGTGGGGATCGTAGATCGACAAGCCGATATGCGACTGAAGGAATTTGCGAGCAAGGTCGATATTGGGACTCTCGCGAAGATCATCGCTGTTTTCTTTGAAAGAAAGCCCCAGCATAAGCACCTGCCCGCCGGCCCGAACTGCCTTAACGCAATTCTCAAAAAGAAAATTCTTATGCGAGTCATTCGACCTCAGAACCGAATCCACAAGAGGGGTATGTGCCCCGACGTCGCTTGCGATGTGTTGGAGCGCGCGAACGTCTTTCGGCAGGCATGAGCCGCCGAATGCGCCACCCGGCTTCAAATAGTTGGGCGAGATGTTGAGCTTCGTGTCAGAGATGAAGATCTTGTGAACTGTGGTTGCGCTGATATTGAGCTTATCGCAAACGCGACCAACCTCGTTGGCAAACGCAATCTTTATTGCGTGAAACGCGTTGTCGACAAATTTTGTCATCTCTGCTGCACGATAAGTCGTATAGAAGACCGGCGCCTCGATCTTGGCATTCAACTCGTCAAGTGCCGTGCACCGCTCTGCGTCCTTCGTCCCAACCACGATCTTCGGTGGATGGAAGAAGTCTTCGATAGCGACAGATTCACGCAGGAATTCTGGGTTGTAGACAAGCTCGACTAGATCCATTCTGCCTTTCAATGCGTCCTCGAAAATCGGAAGCACTAGTTCCTCGATCGTACCGGGCCGCATCGTGGAGCGAAATACGACTGTCAACGGCGTCGCTCGCGCTGGGTCGACCAACTGCGCGATCTGATGGGACACCTCCACGATAAAGCTCATATTGTGAGATCCGTCCGGCGCACTGGGCGTTCCCACACAGACTATGGCCATGACGCAACTCTCGAGATGCTGGCTCGCATCCTTCGTTGCGCTCAGTAGACCCTTCCTAACCGCACGGGCCACGAGCTCATCGAGGCCGGGCTCCGTGATAGGCGACTTACCGGCATTGACCATCGCCACTTTTTCGTCGCTGACGTCGACCCCGATGACTTCGTGGCCGCCTCTCGCCACGCAGGCGGCCAACGTCATCCCGACGTAACCAAGTCCGAACACCGCAATTTTCATTGTAATCCCTTACTTCCGCTGCCCTTAGAATAGCGTTGCGCGTGCCGATCAAGGGTAGGCAAAGGGGTTGTTACGGCGGTTGATATGGGTACCCATTTGTGAGTACTCGGTGATGAACTAATTGCGCTACCGGAGTTTATCTTCAAATCGGATCCGGCCACACAATGGACAGGCGTTCACATGGTCCCTGCCTTCGTTGCCTATTCAAACTAGATGGACTTTGCGTGCGCTGGCCTGATGGGCCCTGCGCCAAGAGGTTATGGGCGTGCGGCATGCGTCGCTGGGCTAGCTTTACGGGAATGCGGCGGATTTCCTGGATCGACCAGCGGATCGAGAACGATGCTTAGGTCGAGACCGCATCCGCGTTTTTCTAAGCAATGGCCCGGTGTTGGCCCGATGACGGATAACGGCCATCATGGCGAAGGCAAACATGACGAGTGAGATGTGGCGATGCCGGCCATGCCAGGAGCGAGTTTCGTTTTGTCCAGACCGAACTCGTTCTTGGCTGTTTCGAAGCTGTCCTCGATGGCCCAGCGATGGCCTTCCACCGACACCAGCTTCTGGATGAACGTGCCTTTGGGACACCATGCGATTTGCCGACAACAAATTTATGTCGCGTCGGGTGGAAGCTGCCGGTACCTGCATGGCGGCACTGCGGATCAGGCATTGTGTTGCGGAAAGGTCGAACGGCGATCGACACACGAGATGTGCAACGTCGCTCGAAGGAGGCCGCGATGCAAGCAAGCTGCGGCAAGAGTTTCTGCGATGAACACTGGGCACTGCTCTGGTCTCGAGGAAATTGCTGCCGCCTCCTGGCGCTGGTCCGCGCAATTATGCGCACGCAGGCGGCCATGCGCCGCGGGAGCAGGTGTCGGAGAAGTCAAAAAGGACTACCTCCAATTCGCAGAGTTCACACAGTATCGGACGCCAAACGGCTTTGCATATCCATCCTGCAATATGCTGCTATACTTCGAACACGATCTCCTCGCGGTGTCATCCGTGACGTCTCGGACGATGCCGGCACGCAAAAAAGTATTCGACAAACACGGACCATCGATAGATGAAGGGCTCCCACTCAAATTCCAGCTCCGTCGCGCCGTTGCGAGCCGATACTCTATTCTTGATTCTCATCGGGATATTTATCGCGATCGGAGGCGGATTGACGGCGATGGTCGGGGGAACGATCCCCCTCTTTCTTTTCATGTTGCCGATTGCCGCGGCGGTGGTTCTCGCCAACTACCGGAACGGGGTCTGGCTGTTGGTGTTACTGCTGCCCTTCGCGTCAACGCAATTGGTTCCGCGTGGTGTATTCGGGGTCACGGGATTTAATTCGGAAAATTGCCTGCTCGTGCTCACGTTGTCGTCGTTATGCCTGGCTTCGCTCTTAAGCTGGGAGACCGTTCGGTTCCCCCGTCTGCCGCTGGCACTACTGATTTATGTCGCACTGATTGCACTTGCCGCCTACAGGGGCTCTGGTTCGGCAGAGCTCGCAATCACGCTTCCAGGCGATGAGCCCTTAACAGTGAGCAGATACCTGCTGGAAAATTTCGCTAAGTCGATGATTATCGTTATCGTGGCTTGGCTGGCGGCTACGGTCTCGCGAAATGCTCATGGGAAACCTCTGATCTGGGCGCTCGCACTTGCCTACGTTGCCTTCTTTGCGATCATCGTGGGTTACCTCGTCGTCGACGGCATCAGCCTGCAGCGTCTCGCGTCCGCAGAAGAGCGCCATTTTCTGGATTGGGCTGGACTTCACGCCAATGAGGTCGGCCTCATGGCGAACTTGGGGTTTGCGATCCTGCTTTACACGGCGCTCGCCACCGCCCAACCGCTGCCGCGCCTGATGCTTTTTGCATGCGCCGTCGCCGCCGCCACGACGGCGGCGCTGAGCTTTTCTCGAGGCGCTCTTTTCGGCCTTGCCATCGTCATTGGCTATTATCTGTTCAGCCGGCGCCGCGCAGGCCAGTTTGTTCTTGCACTATCGATCATCGTCGGTGTCACCTTGATATTGCCCAACGCATTCCTCGAACGGGCGACGACGGGGTTCGACACAGAGGATGTTCAGGCAATCACGGCCGGTCGCCTCGACTCAATCTGGCGCCCACTATTGCCAACGTTCTGGGACGCGCCCATCCTTGGGCATGGCCTCAGTTCGACCCTGTGGGCCACTCCCAATATCCGCGGAGAGATGCTGCCGGTGGGACACCCCCATAGCGCCTATCTCGGCGTTCTTCTTGATCTGGGGATGGTAGGTGTCCTGGTCGTCGCAGCCTTCTTCTGGTCGGCCTGGGCCATGTTCAGGCGCCTCGCGAAGAACCATCCAGATCCTCAATGGCGCGGGGTTTTCGAGGGGGGCGTCGTTTGCCTGATTTGCCTCGCCGTCCAGGGATTGACGGATGACCGATTTGTACCGACCTACCCGCAGGTGGCCCTTTGGCTGTGTTACGGGCTCGCCCTTGGCCAGGCCCAATCAACCAGTTCGACCAAAAGAACGCAGCCATGAAGGTGTGTTTCGTCGGTCTTGGAAACCTTCCGGTCCTTGCCCCCGAATACAATCACCATG